>NZ_JBSFNM010000055.1:0-63200 GCF_053587085.1 Kitasatospora sp. NPDC003701 | reverse complement strand
ATGCCGGGCGTGAAGACGAAGAGCACGTCGGCCTCGGAGCCGGGGGCGGCGGCGAAGGCGTGCGGGGTGTGCGGCGGGACGAGCAGGAAGTCGCCGGCGCCGAGGACCTCGACCTTGTCCTCGACCAGCACCTGGAGCTCGCCGCCGATCACGAAGAACAACTCCGAGGCCCGGGTGTGGAAGTGGGCCGGGGCTCCCACCGCGCCCTTGGCGAAGGTGGAGCGGTAGCTGGTGATCGGGCTGCCGTCGGTGCCGCAGTCGGCGAGCAGGGTCATCACGCTGCTCGGGTCGCTGGTGGTCTCGGCGGTGGCGGCGCGGGTCAGCAGCGGCTTCGGGGTGACGGCGTTCATCGTGGTGACTCCCTGGTCGAGCGGCGGCCCCGGTCTCTCGCCGTGGCCTTGTGTCTACGACTCTATGGCGCCAAGAGACCCCTCCCATGGTGCATTTCCATGCCGGTTCCATGGGTCAATTGTTGCCACCCGCGAGCCCCGCGCGGGCGTCCTCCGGGCGCGCGGGGCACGTCCTGACGAGCCGTTCACACGTCCCGGCGCCGCACGACGATCACGGCGAGTGCGACGGCGGTCAGCGGCCAGAGCGCGTACACGAGCCAGCAGCCGGGGACGGTGGCGGTGTAGCCCAGCGAGTCGGGGTCCGGCTCCCAGGACTGGACCAGCCGGTGCCACGCGGCCGACACCAGCGCGTGCTTGACGTCCGCCGACCAGCGACCGCTCTCCGAGAACATGGTGGGCAGCATCAGCAGGACGAAGACGCCGGCGACCATCGTCCCGGCGGTGTGCCGGAGCAGGACGCCGAGGCCCAGACCGACCACGGCACAGACCGGGGCCAGCAGCGCGGACGCCACCAGTGCCCGGAACACCCCGGGGTGGGTGAGCGGAACGCCGGCGTGGCGCCCGTCCAGGACGGCCTGGGAGGCCAGGAAGGACGCGATGGAGGCGACCGTGCCGACCGCCGTCCACAGCGCGGCGGTGACGGCCGCCTTGGCCAGCACCACCGAGCCGCGCGCCGGGACGGCCACGGTGGTGGTGCGGATCGACCCGCTGCCGTACTCGCTCACGACGGTGAGGGCGCCCATGCTGCCCGCGACGAGGATCAGCGTCCAGTAGCCGGCCGCCGGAAAGGCGTCGTAGGGCAGGAACTCGGCGGGCCCGGAGCCCGCGGCCCGGTCCGCCAGCGTGGCCGCGACGGCGGACCCGACGACGAACAGGACGGTGAGTCCGATCGTCCACGGGGTGGAGCGCAGGGACCTGGTCTTGATCCACTCGGCGGCGAGCAGGTCGCGGAAGCGGGCGGCCGACGCGGCCACGGGGGTGGTCCGGGCGACGGGGGTGGTCCGGGAGGTGGGGGTGCTCGTGGTCATCGGGGCTGTCCTGCCAGGTATTCGACGCTGTCGGCGGTGAGTTCCATGAAAGCCGCCTCCAGCGAGGCGGTACGGGTGGTCAGTTCGTCCAGCCGGACGCCGTTCTCGAAGGCGAGCGCTCCGATCCGGTCCGCCGGGAGCCCGGTCACGGCGAGCCTCTCGACCCCCGCCGAACCCTCCGGCTCGACGGTGGCGCCCGCCGCGGTCAGCACGGCCGTCAGCTCGGCGGCCTGCGGAGTCCCGACGACGACGCCGCCACGGGTGCCGCGGGCCGCGAAGTCCCGTACCGACTCGGCGGCGATGAGGCGGCCCCGGCCGATGACGACCAGTTGGTCGGCGGTGTTCTCCATCTCCGACATCAGGTGGCTGGAGAGGAAGACCGTGCGCCCCTCCGCGGCCAGGCGGCGGAAGAGCCGGCGCACCCAGAGCACGCCCTCCGGATCCATGCCGTTGATCGGCTCGTCGAACATGAGCACGGGCGGATCGCCGAGCAGGGCGGCGGCGATGCCCAACCGCTGCTTCATGCCGAGGGAGAATCCGCCGATCCGGCGGTTCGCCGCCTCGGCCAGGCCGACTTCCTGAAGCACCTCGTCGACCCGGCGCAGCGGAATGCCGTTGCTGCGGGCCAGCGCGGACAGGTGGGCGGTGGCGCTGCGGCCGCCGTGGACCTGCCCGGCGTCGAGGAGGGCGCCGACGTGCCGCAGTCCGCGCGGGTGGCGGTGGAAGGGGACGCCGCCGACGGTGGTGGTGCCGGCGGTGGGCGCGTCCAGGCCGAGGATCATCCGCAGGGTGGTGGACTTGCCGGCTCCGTTGGGGCCGAGGAATCCGGTGACCTGGCCCGGCCGCACGGTGAAGGACAGGTGGTCGACGGCCGTCTTGCGGCCGTAGCGCTTGGTGAGTTCGTTGACTTCGATCACAACGGCAACCCTGCCGGGGCTGCCCCCGTCCGGGCATCGGGCCGTGGGCGGCATTCACGCGGCCGGATCGGCCCACGGGCGTACATCCCCGGGCCGATGCCGCGCGTGACCGGGGCTGGCTACTGTCGCGGCATGGACACCACCGCGACCACCACCCCGCCACCTGCGGGTTTCGCCTCGCCCCCGCCCTCGCGAAGGGTCGGGCTGCCCCTGCCGGGAACGAACGTCACGGCCTGGGCCGGGGCAGTGCTGTACCTCCTCGCGATCGGTCTGCTGGTGGGGGGTGCGCCGCGGGCCTCGGGCACCGTCCACGGCATCGGGGCCATGCTGTCGGTGACCCTGCTCGTCGGCCTGCTCCGACGGTGGCCGCTGCTGACCCTGGTGACGGCCCACCTCGGCTCCGCCCTCGTGGTGGTCGGCACACCGGGCACCCTCGGGGCGCCCCTGTCGGCGTCCTACCAGAGCCAGTTCCTGTCCTTCCTGGCGATGGACGCCCTCCTGGGCTTCATCGTCGCCACCGCCGCCCGGCGGACCTCGGTCGTCGCCGTCGCGGTGTCCTTCGTCGCCCAGCTCCTGATGGTCGGCGGCTTCGCGCACGGGGACGGCCTGACCGTCAACGCCGTGATCGCCGTCCTGGCGATCGCCGCCTCCTGCATGGTCGGCCTGCTGATCCGGGAGCGCCGCGAACACGCGGTGGCGCTCCGCTCGCAGGAGGTGGTCGAGGCCGTGACGGCCGAACGGCTGCGGATCGCGCGGGAGTTGCACGACATGGTCGCGCACAGCATCGGCATCATCGCGATCCAGGCCGGCGTGGGGAGCCGGGTGATCGAGACCCAGCCCGCCGAGGCCCGGGAGGCGCTGCGGGCGATCGAGGCCACCAGCCGGGAGGCCCTGGCGGGCCTTCGGCGCACGCTGGTGGCGCTCCGTCAGGCCGATTCGGGCGCGGCGGACTCGGCGCAGCCCTCGCGCGCGCCCGCGCCGGGCCTGGCGGACCTCGAACAGCTGGTGGCGGCGACGGCGGACGCGGGGGTCCTCGTCGACCTGCACCTCGGCGGGGAGCAGCGCCCCCTGCCGGCCGACATCGACCTGTCCGCCTACCGTATCGTCCAGGAGGCGCTGACCAACGTGGTCCGCCACGCGGGCACCGGGCGCTGCCGGGTGTCCATCGACTACGGGGACGAGGAACTGTCGGTGGAGATCGTCGACGACGGCCGGGGGGCCACCGCGAGCGGTTCGGCCCACGGCTTCGGGCTGGTGGGCATGCGGGAGCGGGTCGGCCTGCTGCACGGCCACCTGAGCGCCGGGCCGCGCCCCGGCGGCGGCTTCCGGGTGGCGGCGCGGGTGCCGCTGCCCGCACCCGTCGCAGGTGCGGCGGTGGCCCGATGACCGTCCGCGTCCTGCTCGTCGACGACCAGCCGCTGGTGCGCTCCGGCCTGCGCGTGATCATGGCCGATCACCCCGACCTGGCGGTCGTCGGTGAGGCCGGCAACGGTGCCGAGGCGGTCCGACTGGTCGGCGAGCTGAGCCCCGACGTCGTGGTGATGGACATCCGGATGCCCGGGATGGACGGGATCGAGGCCACCCGCCTGATCACGGCCGGTCCGGCGACGGCCCGCGTCCTCGTCCTGACCACCTTCGACGAGGACGACCACGTCTACGCCGCGCTCCGGGCCGGTGCCAGCGGCTTCGTGGTCAAGGACATGGCGCTGGACGACATCCTCGCGGCGATCCGGGTGGTCGCCGCCGGCGACGCGCTGATCGCACCGGGTGTGACGCGCCGTCTGATCGCGGACTTCGTCGGCCGCCCGGGAACCGCGGGGCCGGCAGCCGCCCCGGCGGGCTCGCCCCGGCCGGTCGAGGGCATCACCGAGCGGGAGCGGGAAGTCCTGACCCTGGTCGGGCGCGGCCGGTCGAACGCCGAGATCGCGGAGGACCTCTTCATCACGGTGGCCACCGCGAAGTCGCACGTCTCACGGCTGTTCGCCAAACTGGGCGCCCGGGACCGGGTCCAGCTGGTGATCACCGCCTACGAGGCGGGGCTCGTCGCGCCGCCCCGCTGAGCACCCCCCGGGCGCGGAGCGACGACGGCCGTCTCGTGGTGTACTGACCCAAGTCAGCTCGCACAGCGCACACTTGGGGGATCAGTGGCCCACGGCAACCGGCGTCCGCCCGAGCCCCGGTCGCCCGACCGCGAGGCCGTCGAGGAGTTCGGCGAGCCGGTCGCCGTGCTCCGGGACGCTCCGCCCGGCTGGTTCACGCTGCTGGGGCAGCAGCGTTCGGACCGGTTCCTGCACTGCCTCGACGTCAACTACCACGGCGGCACCGAGCTGGTCGCGATCGTCCAGACCTCCCGCCCGCTGCCGGAGGGCCACCGGGTGAAGCCGCTCAGCACGCCCGCCTCGGAACTCTGGGTCTTCCTCGCCAACGCCGAGCGCATCCCCCGGGGGATCTTCCCGGAGGACCTCGCGCCCGTCCGGCGCGACGTCGTCGTCCGGGTGGACGGGGTCGCCGTCCGGGTCGACGGCCACGGCTCCCACGGGTGCACCAGCGCCGCGCTGCCCCGCGGCACCGGGCAGGTCGTCGTGACCGCCCCGGACGCCCACTGGGCGGTCGCCGCCGACCTCGTGCTGCGGCGGTCCGCCGGGTTCCAGGCATGACCGCCGGGCCCCGGGGGCGCGCGGCCTGACCCCCGGGCACGCACCGCCGGCTCCGGGCCCCGGGCGCGCGCCGCCGTCCCCGGCCCCGCCACCGGCCCCGGCCCCGGACCCGGTCAGCGGTCGAGGGCGATGGCGTTCTTGGCCCGCTCGACCGACTCCTCGGCGGCCGGACCGCCGGGGTTCTCGGTGGCCAGCGCCTGGTTGAGGGCGACGAAGGGGCGCATCCGCTCCTCGTAGCGCGCGAAGGCGACGCGGTGGTCCTCCCCCGCCGTCCGGGCCCGGCCGAGTTCGTCGGCCAGCAGGTGGGCGCCGACCAGCGCGAGGCTGGTGCCCTGGCCGGACAGCGGCGAGGCGCAGTACCCGGCGTCGCCGAGCAGGACGGTCCGGCCGGCGGACCAGCGGTCGAGGTGGACCTGGGCCATCACGTCGGCGTAGAAGTCGGGCGCCCGGTGCAGCGCCGCCAGCAGCCGGGGCGTCTCCCAGCGCAGCTCGCCCATCCGCTCGGCGACCTGCCGCCTGGCCTCCTCGGGGTCGCGCACGGCCGGACCCTCGTCCTCGTAGCCGAAGATGATCCTCAACTCGCCGTTGTCGCGCACCGGGTAGATGCCGTAGCCGGCGTGGCCGTCGCGCTGCCAGACCTGCCAGTCCTCCAGGCCGAGGAAGTTGTCCGCGCTGAAGATGGCGAGGTGGGTGCCGAGGTGGCGCAGGAACCGCTCCTCCGGGCCGAAGGCCAGCCTGCGGACCCTGGAGTGCAGGCCGTCGGCGCCGACCACCAGGTCGAAGGTGCGGGGGCGGCCGTGCGCGAAGGAGACGTGCACGCCGTGCTCGTCCTCGCGGAGCTCGGTGACGCTGTCGCCGTGGACGAACTCGACGCCGTCGGCGGTGTGTTCGTGCAGGAGGTCGACGAGGTCCTCGCGCAGCAGCTCCACGTCGTCGCTGTCGAGCCGGCCGCTGCTGTAGGTCGCCTCGGTGGAACGGTGCACCTCGTTGCCGTCGGCGTCGAGGACGGACATGCCGCGCATCCGGGTGCGCAGGGCGCGAATCGGTCCGGTCAGCCCCATCCGGTCGACGACGTCGAGCGCGACGCCGCGGATGTCGACGGCCTGGCCGCCGCGACGCGGGGCGGGGGCGAGCTCCACCACGGTCGGGACGAAGCCCTGACGCCGCAGCCAGAAGGCGAGCGTGGTTCCGGCGATGCCGCCGCCGGAGATGAGGACGGTCTTCACGAGGGGCTCCCCTGTTCAGTGCCAACGTGTGTCTGTACGCTGTAAGCGCTCTGAATGTACGACGTAAATTCAGGGCCCCGCAAGGGCGCGACCGGCGGGTTCGGCCGCTTCTGTACTAGGACAGTGGGCCCTCCGGCGGGCGTTCGCGCCGGTAGGGTCTGAGCTAGTACAGCGCGGGCACCGGCGAAAAAGATCTTTGAGGAGTCGACAGCATGGCAACGGAGACCGACCCGCCGTTCCGGCGCATCGCCGCCGACCTCCGGCGGCGGATCGCCACCGGGGACCTCGCCCCCGGCGATCGGGTGCCCTCGACCCGCCGGATCGCCGAGGACTGGGGCGTCGCCCTCGCCACCGCCACCAAGGCGCTCACCGTGCTGCGGCTGGAAGGGCTGGTGGAGGCCCGGTCGCGGGTCGGTACCGTGGTGGCCGGCGGCCGCCCCGCCCCGACCGCCGCCCCGACGGCGCCCACCTCGGTCACCGCTCCCCCGCACCACGCGCCCGCCGACGACGGCGACGGCGAGTTGAGCCGGGAGCGGGTCGTCCGGGCCGCCCTGGAGCTGGCCGACGCCGAAGGGCTGGCCTCGCTCTCGATGCGCGCCGTCGCCGGGCGGCTCGGGGTGTCCGCGATGTCCCCGTACCGCTACGTCACCAGCAAGGAGGAGCTCGTCCTGCTGGCCGCCGACGCGGCCTTCGGCGAGGCCTCCTACCCGGCCGAACCCCCCGCCGGCTGGCGGCCCCGCCTGGAGCTGGGCGCCCGGACCCTCTGGTCGCTGTTCCGCCGCCACCCCTGGCTCGCGCACATCAGCCCGCTCACCCGGCCGCTGCTGCTGCCCAACCTGATGGCGCACGCCGAGTGGGCGCTCGCCGCGCTCGACGACCAGGGCCTCTCCGGTCCGGCCATGCTCGACGTCCACGTGCTGCTGTACAGCTACGTCGAGGGCATCGCCGTCAACCTGGAGCGCGAGGACCAGGCCCTGGCCGCCACCGGTGTCACCGAGGACCAGTGGATGGACCACCAGCTCCCCGCCATGGGCGCGCTCGCCCGCTCCGGCCGCTTCCCGGTGTTCAGCCGGCTGATGGCCGACCTCTCCGACGGCTACGACCTGGACCTGGACACCCTGTTCGAGTTCGGCCTGGCCAACCTGCTGGACGGACTGGCCTCCCGGATCGGGTCCGCCGCCCCCGGCGGCACCTGCGCCCCGGCCGGCCCCTGACCCTCCTCGCGCCCCCGGAAGGTCCGGCGGTACTCGCGCGGGGCGACCCCGACCCGGGCGACGAAGGCGGGCCGCAGGGAGACCGCCGCCCCGAAGCCGCAGCGGACCGCGACGGTGTCCACCGGCAGGTCCGTCTCCTCCAGCAACCGCTGGGCCAGGAGCACGCGTTGCTCCAGCAGCCAGCGCAGCGGCGTCGTGCCGGTCGCCCCGACGAAACGGCGGGCGAACGAGCGCTCCGACATCAGCGCCAGCCCGGCCATCCGGCGGACCGTCCACGGGGTGTCGAGAGCGGCCAGGACCTCGGCACGGACGCGGGCCAGGGCGTCGTCGCCGCCGGAGCCCTCGGGGACCGGCGAGGGGATGAACTGCGCCTGGCCGCCTGCCCGGAAGGGCGCGGTGACCATCGCGCGGGCGATGGTCGCGGCGGTCTGCTGCCCGTGCGCGGCGCGGACCAGGTGCAGGCAGAGGTCGATCCCGGCCGCCACCCCGGCGGAGGTCCAGAGGCCGCCCTCGCCGGTGAAGAGCACCTCCGGTCGGACGTCCACCGCCGGGAAGCGCCGGGCCAGTTCGGCGGCGAGCGCCCAGTGGGTGGTGGCGGTCCGGCCGTCCAGCAGACCGGCCTCGGCGAGGACGAAGGCGCCCGCGCAGAGCGAGGCGACCGTGACGCCCCGCTCGTGGGCGGCGCGCAGCGCGGCGAGCACGGCCGGGTCGCGCGGCTCGTGCAGCCGCTCCATCCCCGGGACGACGACCAGGTCGCACTCCTGGAGCATCTCCAGACCGAAGTCCGGCACCCGCTCCAGCCCGCCGCCGAGCCGCACCCGGGCCCCCTGCGACCCGCAGACCCGCAGCTCGAAGGGGGGCAGCCCGGGCTGACCGACCCGGTTCGACCACACCTCGCCGATCACCGCGTAGTCGAACGCCCGCACGCCCTCGAAGATCAGGCAACCCACAGTCCGCATGGCAGAAATCTAGCGACGCGCCCACGGGCCCGGCCCGCCGCACGGGGCACCCGACCGGCCGCCGGGCGGCCGCCGGACCCGGGAGTTCCGCGAACCCGCCACCGGCCGGGGGCAGTTGCGGGTACGGTCGCGCGATGAGCACAGTGTTGATCATCGGTGTGGGTGACGTGGGACAGCGGCTCGCCCTGGGCCTCGCGGCCGGGGGCCGGGTGCGCCGGCTGGTACTGGCCGGACGCTCCCCGGCGGGGGTCGAGGAGACCGCCGCGATCGTCGCCGCCACGGCCGACTGCCTGGTGGAGCCGGTGCGCCTCGACGCGCTGCGGCAGGACGACATCGCGGACCTGCTGCGGCGCACCCGCCCCGACCTCCTCGTCCAGTGCGCCGCGCTCCAGGGCCCGTGGGCGCTGGCGGGCCGGGACGGCGACCCCCGGGTGCGCGGAGTGCTCGACGCCGGTCTGGGGCTCCGGCTGCCCTACCAACTGCCCGTCGTGCTCACGGTGATGAGGGCCGTCCGGGACGCCGGGTGGACCGGGCCGGTGGCCAACCTGTCCTTCCCGGACGTGACCGGGCCGGTGCTGGAACGCCTCGGGCTCGCGCCCACGCTCGGTCTCGGCAACGCCGGGATGGTGCTGCTGCGGGCCCGCGCGGCGCTGCGCGCGGCCCGGCCCGAGGGCGATCTCCCCCTGATCCGCGTGCTGGCGCAGCACGCCCAGGTCTTCGACGTCATGCAGTCGCGGGAGCCGGCCGACCCCGGCGACCGTTGCCGGGTCCACCTCGGGGCGGAGGGCCGGCGCGAGGACGCCCTCGCCTACCGGGCCCCCGCGCTGGCCCCGGGAGCCCGCTACAACCCCGTCACGGTGGCGTCCGCGCTGCCCGTGCTGGAGGCGCTGCTGCCCGGCGGGGCGCCGCTGCGGTGGTCGGTGCCCGCCCCGAACGGGCTGCCCGGCGGGTACCCCGTGCGCATCGCGGACGGGCAGGTGGCACTGGACCTGCCGCCGGGGCTCGACCCGGCGGAGGCCGTCGCCTACAACGAGCGGGTCGGCCGGCGCGACGGGGTCGAACGCATCGACGAGGACGGGACGGTGCACTTCACCGAGGAGTGCCGGGCGGCCGTCGCGGACTTCGCGCCCGATCTGGCGCAGCCGCTGGCCGTCGCCGACCTGGCCGCGCGGGGCGCCCGGCTCGACGAGGTGCTGGCGCCCTGAGGATGGTCGCCCGGGACCGCCCTCGGCGTGGCCCCGGGCACCGGCGGCGCCGACCGCGCTGGCAGGAATCGATCGACGGGTGGCGGCAGCGCCCCTCACGACGGCTGTCCGGGCGCGCGCACGATGGACGCATGACGAACACCGAAGCATTCGACGCCCCGCTGACCATCGACCCCGACGCCGTACTCGTCGTCATCGACGTCCAGAAGGGCTTCGAGGACTACGCGTTCTGGGGCCGGCGGGACAACCCGGAGGCCGAGCAGCGGATCGGTGAGCTGATCGGCACCTGGCAGGACACCGGCCGCCCGGTCGTGGTGGTGCAGCACGCCTCGCAGGCGGGGCCGCTGGTGCCGGGCACCCCGGGGTACGAACTGAAGGACGTGGTCGCGGGGGTGCGGGCGGACCTGCACATCACCAAGCCGGTGAACAGCGCCTTCTACGGCACCCCCGACCTGCACGCCTGGCTCCGGCAGCGGGGTGCCCGGCAGGTGGTGATCGTCGGGATCATGACCAATGTGTGCAACGAGACGACGGCACGCATGGCGGGCAACCTCGGGTACGACACGATCTTCCCGACCGATGCCATGCACACCTTCGACATGGTCGGCCCGGACGGCGTGACCGTCCCGGCCGCCGAACTCGCCCGGGCCACCGGGACGGTGCTGCACGCGATGCGCTTCGCGAAGGTGGTCACCACCGCCGCCGTCCTGACGGCGGCGACCGCCGACCGGTCAGCGGCGGCGGTGGGCTGACCGGCCGACCGGCGGGGCAGCAGCTCAGCGGATCAGCGCGTCGTAGGCCGTCCGCTCCAGCGCGTTGAGCAGGACGAAGGCCTGGCCCGGCCCGGTGGCCACCGCGTGGAGCCGGGCCAACGCGTCCGCCTCGGAGGGGAGCTCGATCCCGAGGGCGGCCGCCGCCGCGTCCCGCTCGGCGAGCAGGCCCGGCTCGTCCTCCAGGTACTGCTCGGCCGCCTCGGCACTCTCCTCGGCGGTGCAGCCCGGGCAGTCCCGCCACCACGGGACGGTCAGCAGCAGCCGGACCAGCTCCGGCAGGCCGATCGCCACCAGCGCGGCGCCGCCCTCGGAGTCGGCGTAGAGGACGGGCCGCTCCTCGCCGCCGACGCCGCAGAAGAAAAAGGTGCCGCCCGCGCCGTCCCCGGCGATCGGCTCCAGCGGCTCGCCGGACGCCAGCACGACCTCCTCCACGTGCTCGGTGCGGTCGAGGTCGAAGTCGCCCGGCCGGAGCAGGAAGTCGGCGGCGGCCTCGGTGTCCCGGACCGCGGCGAGCAGTGAGTGCGTCATGGCCGCCAATCCAGGGGCAGGCACCGACAGCATCCCGACCACGCCCGGGCCGTGCCCCGACCGCCCGTCACCCCACCCGCTCGGCCAGGAAGGCCTCCCAGGTCCGCCCGCCCCGCTCGGCGCCCGCGAGGGTCAGGTTGTCGCCGGCCCGGTAGGCCCGGCCGACCTTGCCGGGCACGCGGACCGGCAGCGCCGGCCGCCTCCTGCCGCGCGCCTTCAGATAGCCCCGGACCAGCTCGGCCAGCGGGTACACGGTCGGTCCGACCAGGTCGGGGACGAGACCGGCCGGCTCGTCCAGCGCCAGCTCCACCAGCCGGGCCGCGACGTCCCGGGAGTCGACCGGCTGCCACCGGAGCCCGCCCGGCGCCGGCACCACCGGCAGCCGGCCCATGCCGGCCGCCACCTTCAGCGCGAGGTCGTGGAACTGCGCGGCGCGCAGCATGCTGTACGGCAGGCCGGAGTCGGCGACCGCCTGCTCGGCGCCCAGCTTGGACCGGAAGTAGCCGAGCGGCAGCCGGTCCGCCCCGACCACCGAGATGTACACCAGGTGCCGCACCCCGGCGCGCTGCGCGGCCCGCACCAGGTGGCGGGTGGCCACGTCGTCGCCCTTGGCGCCGCCCGCGAGGTGCAGCACCGTCCCGACGCCGTCCACCGCCGCCCCGGTGCCCTCGTCCTTGAGCAGGTCGCCGGTCACGAAGCGGACGCCGTCCGCGTCCGGGCGGGCGCCGCGGGTGAGCACCCGGACGTCGTGGCCGGCCGCGCGCAGCAGCGGCAGGACGTGCCCGCCGAGGGTGCCGGTGCCGCCCGTCACGAGGAGCGGGGAGTTCGTCATGATCGCCTCCGATTCGTCCGGGCCGGATGTTGATCTTCCGGTCGCAGCCGTTAGGTTTCGTGGTCCTGCAGCTATGACCCGCGGCGACGAAGGAATGTGACACGGTGGACGAGAAATCTGTGCCGACCATGCGCTTCGAGGAGCACCGGCCTCACCTGCGCGCCGTGGCGTACCGGATGCTCGGCTCGATCAGCGAGGCCGACGACGCCGTCCAGGAGGCCTGGCTGCGGTACGACCGCACGGACACCGGCGAGGTCGAGAACCTCGGCGGGTGGCTGACCACGGTGGTGGGGCGGGTCTGCCTGAACCTGCTGCGCTCGCGCGAGCAGCGGCGCGAGGACCCGCTGGAGTCCCGGTTCCCGGATCCGGTGCTCGGCCGGGAGGGCGTGGTCGACCCGGAGCAGGAGGTGCTGCTGGCCGACTCGGTCGGGCTGGCCCTGATGGTCGTGCTGGCGGAGCTGTCGCCGGCCGAGCGGGTCGCGTTCGTGCTGCACGACATGTTCGCGGTGCCGTTCGAGGAGATCGCGCCGCTGATCGAGAAGACGGCGGCCGCCACCCGGCAGCTGGCCAGTCGCGCCCGCCGCAAGGTCCAGGGGCAGGCCCCCGCGCCCGACCGGGACCTCGCGCGCCAACGGGCGGCCGTCGACGCGTTCTTCGCCGCCACCCGGACCGGCGACCTGGACGCGCTGCTCGCGGTGCTCGACCCCGACGTGGTGCTGCGCTCGGACGGCGGGGTCCTGCGGGCCCGCCAGAACGTGGTGCTCACGGGCGCCGCGACGGTGGCGGGCCAGGCGGTCATGTTCGGCTCGCTGGCGCCGTTCGCCCGCCCGGCGCTGATCAACGGCGCCGCCGGCGTCGTGGTGGTCGGCGCCAACGGCAAGCCGGTCTCGATCATGGCGTTCACCGTGGTGGACGGCACGATCGTCGCCATCGACGTGCTGGTCGACCCCGAGCGGCTGGCCGGGCTCGACCTGGCGGCGTTCGGGGCCTGAGGGCCTTCGGGCCCCGAGGGCGACGGCCGCCCCCGCACGGCGTCGTGCGGGGGCGGCCGGTACCGACGGAGGGCTCAGCCCTTCTTGGACAGGAAGTCGTACGCCCCCGCGGCGACGTCGTCCAGGTAGGGGCCGGCCTGGTACATCGGGTCGCCGGTGTGCTTCCCGACCGAGACGTTGCTGACCAGCGCCGGCTTGCCGTCCTTGACGGCCAGCCAGCCGCCGCCGCTGGAGCCGCCGGTCATGGTGCAGCCGATGACCAGCATCGGCGGACGCGTGGGCTCGTACGACAGCCGGCCCGGCCTGCCGCTCTCGCAGCGGTTCAGCTCCATGCCGTCGAACGGCGGGGCGGCCGGGTAGCCGAACTCGGTGACGTTCAGCTGGTCGCGCGGGGCGTTGAACCAGACCGGCAGCGCACCGCCGACCGTCTCCTCCAGCGACTTCGCGCCGTCCGCGGGCTTCACCCGGACGATCGCGAAGTCGTAGTGCGTGGCCGCGTCGCCGGTCTTGCCGCCCTCGGCCTTCCACTGCGGCGAGGTCACGGCCTGCGTCGCGCCCCAGACGCCGAACGGCGCGTACTGGGCTTCGTCCGCCTGCTTGCCGCCGCTCAGCGCGGCACTGCTGTTGAAGGCCGGGATGAAGGTGATGTTGCTGTAGAAGCCGCCGCCCTTGCCCTGGTGGACGCAGTGGCCGGCCGTCCAGACCAGGTTGCTCTTGCCGGGGTGGGCCGGGTCGGCCACCACGGTCGCGGAGCACTGCGCGTGGTTCAGACCGGCGGCGGCACCCGCTGCGGCGCCCGGCTCGTCGGCGAACAGCTTCCCGTGCACGGCGTTCTTGGTGTACGGGTGCTGCACGGCCTGGGCGTTGACGGTCTTCGGCAGCGGGTCGTTGCCGTTGTCGGCCGGCTGCGCGGGCGGCTGACCCGGCTGCGACGGCTGAGCGGGCGGCTGCGCAGGCGGCTGCGCGGGCTGGGCCGGCGGCTGCGCCGGTGCCTGCGAGGGCTGCTGCGAGGGCTGGGCCGGCTGGGCCGGCGGCTGCGCGGGCTGCTTCGGCGGCGCCGGGGCCTGCGAGGCCGGCTGCTGGGTGCTGGACGGCTTGGGCGCCGCCGGCGTGGTCGGGTGCCCCGGCTGGGTGGGCTGGCCGGCCGGCGGCTTGGTGCCCGGCGCCGAGGTGGCGGCCCCGGGGGCCGGCGGCTGCGCCGGCGCCGGGGTGCCCGCGGGCTGCGGGGCCGGCGGTGCGATCGGCTCGTCCGGCTTGGCCTGGAGCAGCTTCTCCAGCGTCCAGAATCCCTTGGTGGCGGCCGGGAGGGCGTAGTCCTTCGCCCACTTCTCCCAGTCCTCGAACTTCCACTTCTTCAGGTCGTCGAGGTTGGACGGGAGGCCGAGAGCGGGCGCGCCCGCCGCCGCGGCGGCGTCGGCCGAGCTGTTGTCCGGCCCGCACGCCGAGGTGCCGAGCAGGGTGAGCGCGAGTACCGACGCCCCGAGGACGGCCCGGGCGGAACGCGTGGTTCTACGTGACGATGACATGAACTTCTGAATCCCCCTGTGTGAAAGCGCACGGCGCCGCCGAGGCGGCGCCGTGGTGCGCGGGGGAGTATTCCACTGCCCGTCAGGCGCGGACGAACCCGCCCCCGTTACCGGCCGACCGCACCGTCCAGCTGCTCACGGATGATGTCGGCGTGACCGGCGTGCCGGCCGGTCTCCTCGATCATGTGCACCAGCAGCCAACGCATCGACGGCGGTTCGGCGTTGGGGCGCAGCGAGCGGACGCCGGGGCGGTCGAGGCGGTCGGACGCGGCGGCGATCACCTCGTTGGCGCGGGCGATCGCGGCCCGGTAGGCGGCGACCGACCCGGCCACCGTCTCGTCGCCGGGCGAGGGCGCGTCGTCGTCCCGGGGTTCGCCGCCCTCGCCGCGGTACGCCCAGAGGAACCAGTTGAGCTCGACCGCGGTGAGGTGCCGGACCAGCCAGAGCAGACTGGTGCCGGAGGCCACGCCGGGGCGGCGGGCGTCCTCGTCCGCGAGGCCGTCGGTCTTGCCGATGACGGCCTCGCGCAGGTAGTCGAGAAAGGTCAGCAGGGTGGTCGCTTCGTCCGCCTCGACACCGGGCGGGCGGACGTCACTGCGCTTGGGTGCGGTGGTGTTGTCGGTCACGCCGGCCACCCTAGATCGTCATGACGGACCGTCACCAGCCCTGGTGGTGGACCCAGTCCGCGAGGTGGCGGGCGCAGTCGTCGACGGACTCGCGCCAGGTGTGCGCGGCGCCCTCGCCGGCCTCGTCGCTGACGTGCTTCACCAGGCGCACGGGCAGCCCGGCCCGGTGGGCGACGGTCGCGACGGCGTAGCCCTCCATGTCGACGAGGTCCGCGTGCTCGGCGAGGCGGTCGCGGGCGGCCGCGCCGGAGACGAAGAGGTCGCCGGTGGCCAGTACCGGGCCGTCGCCCTTGCCGACCATCAGCGGAGCACCGTAGGTGCGGCCGGTGAGCTCCAGCAGGGCCGGGCTGTCGAGGTCGTGCTGGATCACCTGGACGACCGTGTGGGTGCCCTCCCAGCCGGGGCGCAGGGCGCCGGCGGTACCGAGGTTGACCACCTCGGAGGGGTGCTCGCCGCGGGCGAGGACGGTCGCCAGCGCGGCGGTCGCGTTGACCTTGCCGATGCCGGTCAGCAGGACCGGGAGCCGGTCGCCCAGGTACGCCGCCTCCTCCCGGACGGCGACGACGAGCAGCGGGCGGTCGGCGGAGATCGTTCCCAGAAGTCGCATGCCGCCATGGTACGGACGGCCCTCCCGCAGACCGGGACGGCACAACCGGACCCCTCCCCTCCGGCTGTCCGGGGAACCGCATAGGGTGCATCCCGCGTCGACCCGATCACCACCCGCCCCGCCCCACGACCGGGGCGGCCGGCCCCGGCGGTGCACGGCGGCATTCGACGGTACACGGCGGTAAACGGCGGTACTCGGCACCAGTGATCGGCACAACGCCCGCGGAGCAGGCCCGCAGCACCGGGCCCGGCGATGCTCAAGATCGGCGCAAGTCGGGTGTGGCCGCGGGGAGCGACGGCCATACTGCTGGCAACGGCCGGGCCCCGGACGACGGAGCCGGCCACAGGGGAGGGTGAGGCCGGTGGCGACACCAGTACGTACGGAGAGGCCCCGCACGGTGGCGCCGGCGCGGCCCGGCGGCGCGGACGCGGCCAGGCGCCTCGACCCGCTCGGCCGGCTGAGCCGGGCCACCCGGACGGCACCGGGCCGGCTGCGGCTGGCCGGGGCACTGCTGGCGGTGCTCACCGTGGCGTTCGGCGCGCTCACCGCCTGGCAGGTCAACTCCCGCGCGCAGGCGGCGGAGCGGGTGGTCGCGTACAGCCAGCCGCTGAGCCAGGCGGCCGCCGACATCCACCGCTCGCTGGCCGACGCCGACACCACGGCGGCCACCGGCTTCCTGCTGGCGGGCGCCGAGCCGAAGGCCGTCCGGGACCGCTACGAGAAGGACCTCGCGACGGCGTCCCGGCTGATCGCCGAGGCGGCGGCGCGGACCACCACCTCCTCCCCCGCCCAGGGCTGGCTCGCCACGCTCAACCAGCAGGTCCCCGTGTACGCCGGGCTGGTGGAGAGCGCGCGGGCCGACAACCGCCAGGGCTTCCCGCTCGGCGGCGCCTACCTGCGGTACGCCTCGGACCAGATGCGCACCGTGCTGCTGCCGGCCGCCGCCCAGCTGAGCGCCGCCGAGAACCAGGCGCTGGCGGACGACTACGCCGAGGCCGAGGCCGTCCCGTGGGCCGCGTACGGGCTGGGCGTGCTGGCGCTCGTGGCGCTGCTCCAGGTGCAGGTGACGCTGTACCGGCGCACCAACCGGGTGTTCAACATCGGGCTGGTCGGCGCGACCGCCGCCGTGCTGTCCGCGGTGCTCTGGCTGACGGTGGCCGGGGTGGGCGCGAACTCCGCGCTGCACGACAGCGAGGCCAGGGGCGCCGCCCCGCTGCGGGCGCTCAACGCCGCCCGGGTCGACGTCCTGACCGCCCGGCTCGCGGAGAACCTGCACTTCGTCGCCCGCGGCTCCAGCACCCAGTACGCGGACCTCTGGTCGAAGACCACCGAGCACCTGTCCGCCTCCGACGCCCCGGCCGGCCGGTACGCCGGCACCCTGCCGGAGGCCCTGCGGCTGGCCCCGGCGGATGCCCGGGCCGCCATCACCGAGGCGCAGCTGCAGTACCGGCAGTGGCGCGAGCGGCACCTCGCGGCGAGCACCCTGGAGAACGTCGACGCGGACTACCAGGGCGCGCTGGACGCCACGGTGACCGTCAAGGAGGCGGACGTGCCGAAGAGCGCCGACGCCTCGTTCAACGCCGCCGACCAGCGGCTGGCCCAGGCCGCCGAGACCGAACTGCAGCAGTTCCGGCGGGCCGCCGAGGGCACCGACGGGGACCTGCGCACCGCCGCCGCGGCGGTCGCGGTGCTGGCCCTGGTGGCGGCCGCCGCGGCGGTCCGCGGCCTCGGCCGGCGACTGGCCGAGTACCGGTAGAGGGGGGACGGACACGATGAGCAGGACCACGGTACGGGCCCGGTCGGCGACGGCGGTGGCGCTGCTGGCGTGCTGCGCGGCGGTGCTCGGCGCGGGCGGCCCGCAGGGCGCCGTGCTGCCGGCGGCCGCGACGGCGCGCCCGGCGCAGGCCCCGCAGCAGGAGCAGGCCGGCAACGACTGCGACGTCTACCAGAGCGTGCCGCCGAGCAGCGAGGACGGCCCGGCGGTGAAGGCCATCAAGGCCAAGCGGAGCCTGGTGATCGGCGTCGACCAGAACAGCTTCCGCTGGGGCTCCCGCAACCCCAACACGGGCCAGATCGAGGGCTTCGACATCGACCTCGCCCGGGCGATCGGCGCCGCCGTGATGGGCGACCCGGACAAGGTGACCCTCAAGGCGGTCCCGACCGCCGAGCGGGTCAAGTTCGTCCAGGAGGGCCGGGTCGACCTGATCGTCCGGACCATGACCATCACCTGCGACCGGCTCCAGCAGGTCGCCTTCTCCAAGCCGTACTTCAACACCAGCCAGCGCGTCGTGGTGCCCAGGTCCTCCCCCGCGAAGACCATCGACGAGGCGGTGGACGGCAAGACCGTCTGCGCGGCGACGAGTTCCTCGGCCGAGGACGAGCTGAAGGCCCGTCCGAAGGTCGGGAAGATCGTCTCGGTGGAGAACCACCTGGACTGCCTGGTCCTGATGCAGCTCGGCAAGGTCGACGCGACCATGACCGACGACGGCCTCGCGGCCAGCCAGGCCGCCCAGGACCAGACCGTCCGGCTGGTGGACGGCGAGGTCCGGCCCGCGGTGATGGGCATCGCGATGCTCAAGAACAGCCCGGACCTCACGGCCCGGGTGAACCAGGTGCTCGCCGACTACCACGCGAGCGGCGCCTGGCGGGCGGCGTACGACCGCTGGCTCAAGCCGTACATGCTGAGCGACGCCGAGCACTACTGGCCGACGCAGCGCTGACGGGTGCGGCGTCGACCGGCGCCGCACCGGGCCGCCCGCTCGACGGCTCTTCGACGCCCGGGCCCGGCCCGGGCCGACGGCCACAGGCTAGGGTCGGGGCGGATCGATCCAGGACACGGAAACAGAGAACGGAGAGAGGGCGTTGGCAGCTTCCGCTGGCCCGGTGCTGAGCCGGGAGGAGGTGGACCGTGCGCTGGCACGCCTCGGCGCGGACCGCGACGCGGTCGAGTCGGCGCTGCTCTCGCTCCAGGACCACCCCGGCCTGCGGCTGCTCGACGGCGCCGAACTGACCGGACGCACGCAGGAGCGCTGGTCCGTCGCCGGGCAGGGCCTGCCGCTGCTCTGGGCGCTGTTCGACCGCTACTCGGAGGCGCTGGCCTCGGCCCGCGCGGTACGCGCCCGCCGGACCAGGCCGGGCGCGGCCGAACTCGCCGAGCTGAGCGAGCTGCTGACCGGCGAGGCGGTCACCGTGCCCGGCGGCGCGGTGCCGGACGGCCCGCAGCTGCTCGGCGCACCCGCCAAGCTGGTCCAGCGGGTCAGCCTGGACGACCTGATGACCAGGATGAACTCCTGGTACGCCACCGTGCTGGAGGTGGTGAGCGCCGCCGACGCCGTCTGGTCGGCGCTGCCGGCCCGGATCGACCTGCTGCTGGCCGAGCTGCGCCGGGTGCAGACGCTGGCCGGCTCGCTCGGCGTGCACACCGGCAGCCATCCGCTCGGCGACGACCTGGCCGGGCTGGAGGCCGATCTGACGGAGCTGCGGACCGAGGTGCGCAGCGACCCGCTGGCGCTCTGGCGGCCGGCCCGGGTGCCGGCCCAGCGCGGCACCCGCCCGGACGGCACCGCGCTCGCCACGCCGTCCGGCGTGGTGGACACCGAGCGCTTCGACCGGGCCGGACGGGCGCTGGACGGCGTCCGGGTGGAGCTGGAGGACCTGCTGCGGCTGCGCGACGATGCGGAGGAACGGCTCCAGGGCGTCGGCGACCTGCTGCAACGGGCCGATGCCACGCTGGCGGAGGCCCGCCGGGCGCGCGGCGAGGTGCTGGCGAAGATAGCGGCCACCGAGGTGCCGGCCGTGCCGGGGCCGGCCTCGGCGCTGCGCGAACGGATCGTGCTGGCCCTGGAGTTGCGGCAGAGCGGCCAGTGGCACCGGCTGGCGCCGCTGCTGGACGCGTTGGAGGACGCGGCCGCCAAGGAGCTGGGCCGGGCCCGGCAGTCGCTGACCGAGGTGACCCAGCCGCTGGCCGTCCGGGCCGAGCTGCGCGGGCGCCTGGACGCGTACAAGGCGATGGCGGCCCGGCTGCGGGTGGCCGAGGACCCGGTGGTGATCGAGCGGTACGAGAAGGCGCGCTGGCTGCTCTGGAGCGCGCCCTGCGACCTGCGGGCGGCGGCGGGCGCCGTGGCCCGCTTCCAGCAGTCGCTGCGGCCGGCGCAGGCCGAGCCGCCGGGCGGCGGGCCGGTCGACGGACGGACACAGGAACAGGGACTGGGGGGCTAGGTTCATGGCGCAGGCGTGCGTACGGCCGGAGTGCACCGGCAACGGGACGATCGACCCGGACGGCTACTGCGACGAGTGCGGGCTCGCCCCGGCGGGCGCTTCCTCGGCGGTGCCGTCGACGGGCGGCTCCACGACGGGCAGCTCCACGGCCGGCTCCGCGGCGGCAGGCTCCGCAGCGGCCGGCTCCACCACGGCCGGCTCCGCGGTGCCGTCGGTCGCGGCGGGCCCCGGTTCGCCCTGCCCGCGGGACTGCTCCGGCACCATCGACGACGACGGCTACTGCGACGAGTGCGGCCTGACCGCCCCCGGCGGTGACACCGGGCTGACCCAGCCGTACGTGCCGTCCGCCAGGGTCGACCCCGACTCGGCGCGCTCCACCCGCACCGGCTCGGCCCGCTCGATGTCCGGCCGCTCCCGCTCGCACCGCTCCACCCGGACCGGCAGCGGCCGCTCGGTCTCGGTGCGCAGCAGCCGGGGCAGCGTCAGCGCCGGCACCCGCCACCGGCTCGGCGCCGGCCTGGTGACGGTGCCGACCGTACCGGCGGCCGATCCGACGCAGGCGGTGCTGGCCAACCCGGAGGTGCCGGAGCGCAAGCGGTTCTGCTCCAAGTGCGAGACCCCGGTGGGCCGGGAGAAGAACGGCCGGCCGGGGCGCCCCGACGGCTTCTGCACCAAGTGCGGCACGCCGTACTCGTTCACGCCCAAGCTCCGCCGGGGGGACCTGGTCGGCGGGCAGTACGAGGTGGTGGGCTGCCTGGCGCACGGCGGGCTCGGCTGGATCTACCTGGCGGTGGACCGGCGGGTCAACGACAAGTGGGTGGTCCTCAAGGGCCTGCTGGACACCGGGGACGAGGACGCGCTCGCGGTCGCCGTCGCCGAGCGGCGCTTCCTCGCCGAGGTGGACCACCCCAACATCGTCCGCATCATCAACTTCGCCGAGCACCCGGACCTGCGCACCGGCTCCACCGACGGCTACATCGTGATGGAGTACGTCGGCGGCAAGTCGCTCAAGGACATCGCCAACGAGCGCCGGACGCCGGACGGCCGGCGTCTGCCGCTGCCGGTGGAGCAGGGCATCGCGTACGCCCTGGAGGCGCTGCCGGCGCTCGGGTACCTGCACAGCCGGGGCCTGGTCTACTGCGACTTCAAGATCGACAACGTGATCCAGAGCGGCGACGCGCTCAAGATCATCGACATGGGCGCCGTCCGCCGCCTCGACGACGACGGCCCGATCTACGGCACCATCGGCTACCAGGCGCCGGAGATCGCCACCGACGGCCCCTCCCCCGCCTCCGACCTCTACACGGTCGCGCGCACCCTGGCCGTGCTCACCTTCGACTTCCAGGGCTACAGCACCACCTACCGCGACACCCTGCCCGGGCCGGAGTCGGTCCCCGTCTTCGCCGCGTACGAGTCGTACTACCGCTTCCTGGTGCGCGCCACCGACCCGGACCCGGCCCGCCGCTTCGGCTCCGCCGAGGAGATGGCCGACCAGCTCACCGGCGTGCTGCGCGAGGTGCTGGCGCTCCAGGACCAGCGGCCGCGGCCCGCCCTCTCCACCCTGTTCGGCCCGGAACTGCGGGTGGTCGACAACGAGTTGGTGCTCCCGACGGTCCACCGCGGCGAGCTGCTGGTGGCCCCTCTCGACCCGGCCGCCGCCGCCCTGGCCCTGCCCGTCCCCCGGGTCGACCCGGCCGACCCGAACGCGGGCTTCCTGGCCACCCTGCTGGCCGCCGACCCGGCGGAGGCACTCGCCGCACTGGCCGGCGCCCCCGCCGACTCCGCCGAGCGCCGGCTGCGCGAACTGCGCGCCCACCTCGAACTCCGCGACCGCGCCGACGCCGACCGGACGCTGACCGCCCTGGAGAAGGACCACCCGGACGACTGGCGGGTGGTCTGGTACCGCGGCCTCGCCGCCCTGGCCGACTCCATCACCGGCTCCTCCGGCAGGTCCCCCGACGGCTCCCCCACCGGCCCCGACGAGGCGAAGCTGCGCGCCGCGGCCGAGGCCTTCGACGCCGTCTACGACGCCTTCCCCGGCGAGAGCGCCCCGAAGCTGGCCCTCGCCATCTGCGCCGAACTGCTCGGCGACGGCGGCGACGCCGCCGAGCTCTACCGCCTGGTGTGGACCACCGACCAGGCCTACCTCAGCGCCGCCTTCGGCCTGGCCCGGGTGCTGCTGGCCGACGGGGACCGGTCCGGTGCCGTCCGGGTCCTGGAGTCGGTGCCCGCCACCTCCAGCCAGTTCACCGCCGCCCGGATCGCCGCCGTCCGGGCCCGGCTGCGCGAACGGCCCGCCACCGACCCGCTCGGCGCCGACCTCGGCGCGTGCTCCGAGCAGCTGACCGCCCTGCGCCTGGACGACCGGACCCGCGAGGAGCTCTCCGTCGAGGTGCTCGACGCCGCGCTCGGCTGGGTGACCGCCGGCTCGCCCGGCGGCACCGGCGTCGCGGCCGTCCCGAGCGCCGCGGGCGCCGCGGGCGGGGCCGGCGACGCCCCGACGACCGGCGCGCTCACCGTCCTCGGACGGCCGCCCGCCGAACGGGAACTGCGGCTCGCACTGGAGCAGTCCTACCGGGTACTCGCCCGGTTGGCCGACCGGGCCGAGATCAGGATCGAGATGGTGGAGCGGGCCAACCGTGCCCGCCCCAGGACGTGGGTGTAGCCAATGCCGCAGCAGACCGTGTGCCAGAGCTGTTCCGAGCCGCTGGACCAGGAGGACGCCTATTGCGGCTCCTGCGGGGCGAGCCGGAACGGCCGGCCGGCCCCGGGCGCGATGCCCGCGAGCTGGTCCGCCGCGCAGGGCGCCGGCGGAGCGGACCACGCGCCGACCGTCCCGGTGCCGGTGGTGTCCGCCGCCGCGCCCGGGCCCCTGGTGCCCGCCCAGGGCGGACCCGGCTGCGTGCACTGCGGTCTGCCGCAGGTCACCTCCGACGGCTACTGCGAGGCCTGCGGCGGCGCCCAGCCGCGCCCGCGCGACCACATGGAGAAGTCCCTCGGCGGCGTGGCCGGGGTCAGCGACCGGGGCCTGCGCCACCACCGCAACGAAGACTCCTTCACCGTCGCCGCCTCCTCGCTGCCCGGCGGCGAACCGGTCGTGGTGGCCGTGGTCTGTGACGGGGTCTCCTCCTCCGACCGGCCCGACCAGGCCTCCGAGACCGCCGTCGACGCCGCGTCCGAGTCGCTGCTGACCGCGCTGGAGGCCGGCCGCGACCCCGATGCCGCGATGCGCGGGGCGATCGCCGACGCGGCCGCCGCCGTCGCCGCCCTCGCCGAGGACGGCGGCTCGCCCGCCCGGCCCGACCTCAACGCCCCGGCCTGCACCTACGTCAGCGCGATAGCGGCCGGCGGCCGGGTCACCATCGGCTGGGTCGGCGACACCCGGGCGTACTGGATCCCGGACGACCGGGTCGCCGCCGAGCCGTTCCGGCTCACCCAGGACGACTCCTGGGCCGCCCGGATGGTCGAGGCCGGGCTGATGGGCGAGGCCGAGGCGTACGCGGACCCGCGCGCCCACGCCATCACCGGCTGGCTCGGCGCGGACGCGGAGGAGGTCGTCCCGCACACCCTGGACTTCACCCCGCACGTCCCCGGCGTGCTGCTGATCTGCACCGACGGCCTCTGGAACTACGCCGAGGCCGCCACCGAGCTCGCCCACCACGTCCGCCCGGACGCCCGGACCGAGCCGCTCGCCGCCGCCCGGAGCCTGGTGGAGTTCGCGGTCGCGGCCGGCGGGCACGACAACATCACCGTCGCCGTGCTGCCGATCGACCCGCCGGCCGGACTGGCCGGTGCGGGGTGGCCGGAGGCCGAGGACGAGCGCACCGCCACCGCGGTGGACCTGCCGGTGGTCCGGCCGGCCGCCCCGGCAGCCGGCCCCGCCGGCGCCCCGGCGGACGAGGAGGACCACGACCCGACGCTGCCGGACCTGCCGGTGATCGGCTCGCCCGCCGCGCCCCTGCCGCCCGTCCCGCCGGCTCCCCCCGGTCCGCCCGGCGTCCCGCCGCGGCCGCCGCGCCCGCCGCTGGGCTGACGCCCGGCCGCCGCCCACCCCCACCGACCGTTCGCACCATCCGACCACCCGACGGGAGCCACCGGCCCATGGCAACACTGGCTAAGCCGAACCTGCCCAGGTTCGACGTGGACATCTTCCAGAACGCGTTCCTCGCCGACGGCGCCCGCGAGGTGAACGCCATCGTCACCGTCACCGCGACCGGCGGCGGCACCTCCGGCGGCCGCCCGCTCGGCGTGACCGACAGCGGGCCGCTGGACGCGGGAGCGCACTCCGCCGCCGTGGTGATCATGGTGGACTGCTCCGGCTCGATGGACTACCCGGCCAGCAAGATGCGCGGCGCCCGGGAGGCCACCGCCGCCGCCATCGACACCGTCCGCGACGGCGTCGCCTTCGCCGTGGTGGCCGGCACCCACGAGGCCCGGGACGTCTTCCCCGGCGACGGCACCCTCGCGGTCGCCTCGGCGGCCACCCGGGCGCAGGCCAAGGAGGCGCTGCGCCGGCTGAGCGCGGCCGGCGGCACCGCGATGAGCACCTGGCTCGCCAAGGCGGACGCGCTCTTCCTGACCCGCCGCGACATCGCCATCCGGCACGCCATCCTGCTCACCGACGGCAAGAACGAGCACGAGTCGGCGGCCGACCTGGAACGCGTCATCGAGCGGGTCTCCGGCCACTTCACCGCCGACTGCCGCGGCGTGGGCACCGACTGGCGGGTGGACGAGCTGCGCAAGATCTCCTCCGCGCTGCTCGGCACCGTCGACATCGTCGCCGAACCGTCCGGCCTCGCCGAGGACTTCCGCTCCATGATGGAGGGCGCCATGGGCAAGCAGGTCGCCGACGTGGCGCTGCGGATCTGGACGCCCGCCAACGCCGTGGTCACCTTCGTCAAGCAGGTCGCCCCCACCGTGGAGGACCTCACCGGACGCCGCACCGAGGCCGGTCCGCGGGCCGGCGACTACCCGACCGGCTCCTGGGGCGACGAGAGCCGCGACTACCACGTCTGCGTGGAGGTCCCGGCCGCCGCCGTCGGCAACGAGATGCTCGCCGCCCGGATCAGCCTCGTCCTGCCGCCGCAGACCGGGAACACCCCCGAGGTGCTCTCGCAGGGCCTGGTCAAGGCGGTCTGGACGGACGACCTGGCCTCCTCCACCCGGATCAGCCCGCAGGTCGCCCACTACACCGGACAGGCCGAGCTGGCCTCGTCGATCCAGGAGGGCCTGGAGGCGCACCGCGCCGGGGACGTCGACCGCGCCACCGCCAAGCTCGGCGCCGCCGTCCGGATCGCGCACGCGACCGGGAACGAGGGCACGTTCAAGCTGCTGCAGAAGGTGGTGGACGTGGTCGACCCGAAGGAGGGTACGGTTCGGTTCCGTAAGAATGTGAGTGAGGCCGACTCGATGACCCTTGAGACCCGGTCGACCAAAACCGTCCGTGTGAAGAAGTGACCGCTGAAGTACCGGTCGGGCCCCGGCCCGGCCGGACGCTGCCCCAGCTGGCTGGAAATCGAGGGGGGACCTGATGCCGATCTGCCCGAGGGGGCACGAGTCGCAGGCCGAGGACTGGTGCGACTTCTGCGGCTTCCCGATGACACCGCCGCCGCCGATCCCGCCGCCGCCCGGCACGCTCCCGGGCGCGCACGGCGGCCCGGGTGCGCATGGCGGGCACGGCGGGCACGGGCACGCCGGCCACGGCGGCGCGCCGTTCGGCGGGCCGGTGCAGCCTGCCCCGGAGCAGCCGGGCGCCGTCCCGCCGGGCGCACAGGGCTTCCCCGACCTCACCGAGGGTCTGGTGGTCTGCCCGATCTGCCGCAGCCCGCAGACCGGGCGGTTCTGCGAGGAGTGCGGGTACGACTACGACCTCTCCGCGCCCTCGCACCGCCAGCCCCCGCCCGCCCCGGCGGCACCCGCGAGCGGGCCGGCCCCGCTCAACATCCCGGCGGCGTACGGCGGCCAGCAGCCGCCGGTCCAGCAGCAGCCGCACGGCCAGCAGCAGGCACAGCCCGCCTACGGCTACCCGCAGCCCGGGCCGTTCCAGGAGGCTCCGTACCAGGAAGCTCCGTACCAGGAGGCGTCCTACCAGGAGCGCCCGTACCAGGAGCAGCCGCGCGAGGACTCCGGTCCGGTCTACGCCCAGCCCGGTCCGACCGGGCGCGGCGGCGAGTTCGGCACCTCGTTCAACCTGGCCCCGCCGGTCCCCCCGCAGGCCCAGCAGGCCCAGCACGCCCCCCAGGCCCAGCACGCCCAGCAGGCGGAGCACGCTCAGCACGCCCAGCAGGCACAGCAGGCACAGCAGCCGCCGTACCAGCCCGCCCCGCCCGAGCCGGTGCGGACCAACTGGATCGCGGTGGTCTCGGCCGACCGCGACTACTTCACCGACATGATGGCCCGCAGCGGCCCGGAGGCGGCGGGCCTCTTCTTCCCGCCGTACTGCCCCGAGCGGCGCATCCCGCTGACCGGCCGCGGCCAGCTGCGGATCGGCCGGCGCAGCCAGCACCGCGGCACCGTGCCGGAGATCGACCTCTCCGTCCCGCCGGAGGACCCGGGCGCCTCGCACCAGCACGCGCTGCTCGCCGAACAGGCGGACGGCAGCTGGGTGCTGGTCGACCAGGACTCCACCAATGGCACCACGATGAACGGCGGCGCCGAGTCGCTCACCCCGCACACCGCGATCCCGCTGAACGACGGCGACCGGATCCACATCGGGGCGTGGACGACCATCACCCTGCACCGCGCCTGACCCTCGACGCCCGGGGCCGGGTGGGAGTCCGCTCCCGCCCGGCCCCGTCGGCGTCCTGTCCCCCGTACACGCACGGCCCGCACCGGCCCGGAACCGGCCCGGAAGCCCTGGCAAAATGATCTTCAAATCACTTGCGCCCGGTCTCCCCAGTACCCCCGGATACCCCTACGCTCTGGCCACATGAATGCAGCGATATCCGCCGACGGAATCCGTCAGCGGTACGGGGACGTGCAGGCCGTCGACGGTGTTTCCCTCACCGTCGAGGCCGGCGAGTTTTACGGAATCCTGGGCCCGAACGGCGCCGGGAAGACCACCACACTGGAGATTCTGGAGGGAATCCGCAAGCCCGACGAGGGCCGGATCGAGCTGCTGGGGATGGCTCCCTGGCCACGCAATCCGAAATTGCTGCCGCGGATCGGCGTGCAGTTCCAGGCCTCGGCCTTCTTCAACAAACTGACGGCGCGGGAGACGATCCGCACCTTCGGCTCCTTCTACGGCGTCGGCCCCAAGCGGGCCGACGTGATGCTGGAGCGGGTGGGCCTCAGCGAGTCGGCCGGGGTGATGACCGACAAGATGTCCGGCGGGCAGGCCCAGCGCCTCTCGATCGCCTGCGCACTGGTCCACGACCCGGAACTGGTCTTCCTGGACGAGCCCACCACCGGTCTCGACCCGCAGGCCCGCCGCAACCTCTGGGACCTCCTGCGGGACATCAACGCCGAGGGCCGCACGGTCGTGCTGACCACCCACTACCTGGACGAGGCCGAGGTGCTCTGCGACCGCGTCTCGGTGATGGACCACGGGAAGGTCCTGCGCACCGGTGCCCCGGCCGCGCTGGTCCGCGAGATCGACGACACCGTGCGGATCAGCGTGGAGTCCGGGCTGCTGTCCGTCGAGCGGGCGCGCGAACTGCTCGCCGCGACCGGCGCCGAGGTCGCCTCGGTCGAGGACGACGGCGTCTCGCTCGCCGTCTCGACCCGCCTGCCGGGCCCGGTGCTCTCCGTGCTGGCCGAGCAGAACGCGCTGCGCGGACTCGAAGTCCGCGGCGCCACCCTGGAGGACGTCTTCCTCCAGCTCACCGGACGGGAGTACCGCGCATGAGCGCCGAACGCACGCGGGACGTGACCGTTCCGGCCCAGCGCACGACCGGAGGCACCGCCGCGCCCGACGGGCAGCCGGAGCGCGAGCGGGTGAGCGCCTTCGCCAGCCTCTCCCGGGTGATGGTGGTCGCCTTCCTCCGGGACCGCACCGCCGTCTTCTTCGTGATCCTCTTCCCGCTGATGTTCCTGCTGCTGTTCGGCACCCTGCTCAAGGGCGCGTCCAGCCCGCACGCCAAGGTGGTGCAGGTCGGTGCGGTCCAGCTGCTGGACTCGGTGCAGGGCGACGGCCGGGCCGAGCTGGAGAAGGTCCTCACCATCAGCCGCAGCGACGACGAGGCCGCCGCGCTGGAGAAGGTCCGCAAGGGCGACCTGGACGCGATGATCAAGGAGGGCCCGGACGGCAAGGTCGTGCTGCGCTTCAGCGCCGCCGACCAGGTCCGTGCCGGCTCCGTCCAGGGCATCGTCAACTCGGTCGTCCAGCAGGCCAACCAGGCCGCCAGCGGCAGGCCGGCGGCCTTCGTCCTGGACGCGGGCCAGGTCGAGGACAACTCGCTGAAGCCGATCCAGTACCTGACCCCCGGTCTGCTGGGCTGGGCGGTGGCCACCGGCGCGGTGTTCGGGGCCTCGCTGACCCTGGTGTCCTGGCGGCAGAAGAAGGTGCTGCGCCGGCTGCGGCTGGCCCCGGTGAGCGCCGGGTCGATCGTGGCGTCCCGGATCGCCGTCTCGGTGCTGACGGCCCTGGTCCAGACGGCCGTCTTCCTGGTCGTCGCCACCCTGCCGTTCTTCGGGCTGAAGCTCAGCGGCGAGTGGTGGCTGATCATCCCGCTGGTGGTCTGCGCGACGATCGCCTTCATGTCGATCGGCCTGCTGGCCGGGTCGCTGGCCAAGACCGAGGAGGCGGCCAACGGCGTCTCGCAGATCATCGTGCTGCCGATGTCGTTCCTGTCCGGCTCGTTCTTCCCGACCGACGGCATGCCCGGCTGGCTGCGGACCATCTCCGAGGCGCTGCCGCTGAAGCACCTGGTCACCGCGGCCCAGTCGGTGCTCTCCCGGGGCGGCGGCGTGATGGACGTGCTGCCGACCATGGGCGGGCTGCTGCTGTTCGCCGCCGCGCTCACCGCGATCTCCTGGCGGTTCTTCCGCTGGGAAGACGCCTGAGCCGACTCCTGACGGCGGCGGGGTCGTACGCCCGCGGTCCTGGTCCCCAGGTCCCGGTGTACGGCCCCGCCGCCGTCTGCGACCATGGTCGGGTGAAAGAGATCCGGCGTGGCACGCTCAGCGAGGAGACCTTCTTCGAACAGGTCGGCGGCGAGCCGACCTTCCGGCGGCTGGTGCACCGGTTCTACCAGGGCGTCGCGCAGGACGAGTTGCTGCGGCCGATGTACCCCGAGGAGGACCTCGGCCCCGCCGAGGAGCGCCTCACGCTCTTCCTGATGCAGTACTGGGGCGGTCCGCGCACCTACAGCGAGCAGCGCGGGCACCCGCGGCTGCGGATGCGGCACGTGCCGTTCACGGTGAACCGCGCGGCGCACGACGCCTGGCTGAAGCACATGCGGGTGGCGGTGGACGAGCTGGCCCTGCCCGCCGAGGCCGAGCGGCAGCTCTGGGACTACCTCACCTACGCCGCCGCCTCGATGGTCAACACCGAGGGCTGACCACCGCCCGGAGCCACCGGCGCCGGCGGCGCAGGCCGCCGGGCTGCCGGCCGGGCACGGCCTAGCGCATCGGGCTGAGCCCCAGCCCGGCGCCGGGCGCGGCCGCGGTCCGCACGGCCACCGACCCCGCCGGGGCGCTCAGCCGCAGCCAGCCGCCGGCGCGGTGCACGGTCAGCGGCGCACCCGGCTTGAGGAAACCGATCACATAGGCCGCGTGCGCCGCGCGCAGAGGCAGCTCGGGCAGCGCGGTCACCGGCCGGGACCAGATCTCGTCGGCCAGCCCGTCCAGCACCGCACGAGTCCGGTGGTGGACCGGCACCGCCTCGCTGCGCTCACGGAACTCCCGCACCCCGGCCATCAGTTCCGGGTACACCTCGGCCACCGGCGGCTCGCCGACCGGCCGCCAGCCGGAGCGCGGCGGCAACAGCCCGGCCCAGGCCGGGCCGGTGACGGGCGCGGGCAGCGCCACGGTGTTCCGCGCACTGTCCAGGCCGTCCAGCAGCTGCCCCGCGGAGACCGTACGGTCCGCCGGCCCGACCAGCTCGGCCAGCCGCGCGGTGCGGACGGCCAGCGCACCGGAACCGCCCAGCGGCAGCCGGCCGAAGACGGCCAGGACGCCGTCGCCGCCGGCCTGCTTCGCCACCGCCTGCAGGCGCACCGCCGCCGCCCGGTCGAAGCGCAGCAGGCGGACCAGGAAGGCGGCCAGGTCGGCGGCCTCCCCGGCGTCGGCGAGGGCGAGGGAGGCGGTAGCGGTCAACGCGGTTCAGCTCGAATCCGGGTATCGGTGACGGGTGGTGGTCCGGGCCGGGGGCTCAGGCCGCCGCGACAGCCGGCTCCTCGACGCTGCGGTCGCCCCTGCTGCGGTCGCCCGTGCCGTGCTCATCCACGAAGCGGCCCAGGAACTCCCGCTCCACCGGGCTGATCCGGCGCGGGCGGCCCTCGGCCAGGTCGTAGGGGACGACCACGGTGGAGGCCCGGACGTACACCGTCTCGGTGCCGTCCTCGGCGGTGTCCTTGATCTCGTACGAGACGGTCAGCGAGGCACCGCCGATCTTGGTCACCCAGGTCTCGATGGTGACCGGCTCGGGCCGGTGCACCAGCGGACGCTTGTAGTCGATCTCGTGGCGGGCCACCACCGAGCCGCCCGCGAACTCCCCGGCACCGGCCGCGGCGGCCTGGGTGAACATGAAGTCGATCCGGGCCTCCTCCAGGTAGCGCAGGAAGACCACGTTGTTGACGTGCCCGAAGGCGTCCATGTCGGACCAGCGCAGCGGACAGGCGTAGATGTGGCGTGCCACGAGTGTTCTCCTCGACGTCCGGTGACCCGCCGGAAGGCATCGGCGGCGGGCCGCGGCCCGGCAGGCCGCCCCGGAGGGCAGTCTGCCGGGCCGTTGTGACAGCTGGGTGTCAGCCTCGGGTCAGCTTCTTGTAGGTGGCCCGGTGCGGACGGGCGGCGTCGGCGCCCAGCCGGTCGATCTTGTTCTTCTCGTACGACTCGAAGTTGCCCTCGAACCAGAACCACTTGCTCTCGCCCTCGTAGGCGAGGATGTGGGTGGCCACCCGGTCCAGGAACCAGCGGTCGTGGGAGATGACCACGGCGCAGCCGGGGAACTCCAGCAGCGCGTTCTCCAGCGAGGAGAGGGTCTCGACGTCGAGGTCGTTGGTCGGCTCGTCGAGGAGCAGCAGGTTGCCGCCCTGCTTGAGGGTGAGCGCCAGGTTCAGGCGGTTGCGCTCACCACCGGAGAGCACACCGGCCGGCTTCTGCTGGTCCGGGCCCTTGAAGCCGAAGGCCGACACGTAGGCGCGGGACGGCATCTCGACCTGGCCGACGTTGATCCAGTCCAGACCGTCGGAGACGACCTCCCAGAGCGTCTTCTTCGGGTCGATGTTGGCGCGCGACTGGTCGACGTAGCTGATCTTGACCGTCTCGCCGATCTTGACCTTGCCCGAGTCCGGCGTCTCCATGTCCTGCAGCATCTTGAACAGCGTGGTCTTGCCGGCACCGTTGGGGCCGATCACGCCGACGATGCCGTTGCGCGGCAGGGTGAAGCTCAGGTTGTCGATCAGGACCTTCTCGCCGAAGGCCTTGTTGAGGTTCTCCACCTCGACCACGATGCTGCCCAGACGCGGGCCCGGCGGGATCTGGATCTCCTCGAAGTCCAGCTTCCGCATCTTGTCGGCCTCGGCCGCCATCTCCTCGTAGCGGGCGAGACGCGCCTTGGACTTCACCTGCCGGCCCTTGGCGTTGGAGCGGACCCACTCCAGCTCCTCGCGGAGCCGCTTGGCACGCTTCGCGTCCTTCTGGCCCTCGACCTTGAGGCGCGACTGCTTGCTCTCCAGGTAGGTGGAGTAGTTGCCCTCGTAACCGATGGCGCGGCCGCGGTCGAGCTCCAGGATCCAGCCGGCCACGTTGTCCAGGAAGTACCGGTCGTGGGTGACGGCGACGACGGTGCCGGCGTACTTGGCCAGGTGCTGCTCCAGCCAGTTCACCGACTCGGCGTCCAGGTGGTTGGTGGGCTCGTCGAGCAGCAGCAGGTCGGGGGCCTCCAGCAGCAGCTTGCAGAGCGCGACGCGGCGCTTCTCGCCACCGGAGAGCTTGGTGACGGCCCAGTCGCCGGGCGGGCAGCCCAGCGCGTCCATGGCCTGCTCCAGCTGCGCCTCGAGGTCCCAGGCGTTGGCGTGGTCCAGCTCCTCCTGGAGCTTGCCCATCTCGTCCAGCAGGGCGTCCGAGTAGTCGGTGGCCATCAGCTCGGCGATCTCGTTGAAGCGGTCGAGCTTCCCCTTGACCTCCCTGACGCCGTCCTCGACGTTCTCCAGGACCGTCTTGGTCTCGTCGAGCGGCGGCTCCTGGAGCAGCATGCCGACGGTGTAGCCGGGCGAGAGGAAGGCGTCGCCGTTGGAGGGCTGCTCCAGACCGGCCATCATCTTGAGCACGGTGGACTTACCGGCCCCGTTGGGACCGAGGACGCCGATCTTCGCTCCGGGGAGGAAGCTGAGCGTCACGTCGTCAAGGATGACCTTGTCGCCGTGCGCCTTGCGCACCTTGCGCATCGTGTAGATGTATTCCGCCACGTGAGATCGCTCCGGCGTCGTCGGGAGTAATTCGGGTTGCAGCTTTCCATTGTGCCGCACCCGGCCGAGCGCCCGAACCGCCAGCCTTTCCCCGCCGGGGTGTCCGCCCGCACCGCCCACGCGGTCCCGCGGCCACCACCGCGCCGGACGCACCGCGGCCCGGCTCCCCGCAGCGGGTGCGGGAAACCGGGCCGGGTGGTCGGCGCCTGCCGTGCCGTGGCAGGTCAGGCGCCTTTCACTTCAGTACTTCGGTACTTCGGTGTAGCGGTACTTCGGTACTTCTCCGGTGCGGTCGTGCCTCAGGCGGCGCTGCGACCGTGGCGACCGCGGCGGCGCAGGACGAAGACCGCGGCAGCGCCGGCCACGACCAGACCGCCGGCGACGGCGGCGAGCACCGGGGTGGCGTCGTTACCACCGGTGGCGGCCAGGCCGCCCGTGGTGCCCGGGGCCGGGCTGGTGGCGGACGGAACCGGGTGCGCCGTCGAGGAGGACGGGGCGGCGGTCGGCGTACCGCTCGGGGTGCCGCTCGGGGTCGGGGTGGCCGAGGCGCTCTTGCTGGCCGACGGGCTGGCGGTCGGCGTGGTCACGCTGGTCACCTTGCAGTCCAGGATGCCCTTGAACTCCTTGGTGAAGCCGTTCGGGCCGGTGACGGTGATGGCGTAGGCGGCGTCCTCGGCGACCGGGACGACCACGCTCTCGATCTTGCCCGGCTGCACGGTGACCGTCTTGCCCGGCTGCACGGTGACGGTGGCCGCCTCGTCGCCGCCGTTGGCGACGTTGACGCGGACGCCGTTGGAGTCGCACTCGACCTGGGCGTTGCTGTCCACCAGCGGGCCCTTGCCCGCCTTCCACGCGGCCTTGGCCGCGTCCACCACGCTGAGCTTGGTGGAGCCGGCCAGGATCATGGTCTGGCTGTGCTTCTCCGGGGTGTAGCCCTTGCTCAGGAAGACCCGGCCGTTGGGCACGACGGTCTCGGCCGAGGCCGTCACGGTGGCCGTGCCGTCCGGGGTGCCGGCCGGCACGTCCAGGAACAGCGAGGTGTCCTTCGCGACCGGGCCGGTCAGACCGGTGACCGGCTTGCCGTCCTTGTCGACCAGCTTCACCTTGTCCGCGGCGTCGCCGGAGACCGCGAGCTTCACCTCGGAGGCGCTGGAGTTGATGGTGAACGGACCGAGCTTGCCGCCCGACTTGCCCGACACCGAGTCCGGGGTGAGGCTCAGCGAGGGCTTGGGCTCGGCGGCGATGCCCTTGTTGCTGTCGCTGACCAGGTAGTCGCGCAGCTTCTTGGCCTGCGCGTCCACCGGGGTGGCGTTCTTGCCGTCGGAGAACTTCCAGATCGCGGCCTGGGTGCCCGCGGCGGCGTCGTCGGCGGTGAGCTCGCCCTCCTTGATGCCGGCCGCGTCGGCCAGCTTCTTGAGGTCGGTGACCTGCGGGTAGGAGTTCTCCAGGATCCAACGGATCTTGGCGGCGTCCTGAGCCTTCTCCTTGCGGCCGAGTGAGCTCGACTTCCAGTCCGACTCCTGGTACTCGACCCCGCTCTTGATGTTGACCGGGTGGTCGATGTCGATGCAGTACGTACGGAGCTCGCCGTTGGCCGTCTTGAGGGTGAACAGACCGCCCTGAACGGAGTGACCGCCCTCGATGGCGATCTCCTCGCTCTGCATGGTCGGCTGGATCACCGCCGTGACGCCCGCACCCGGCGCGTCGGCCGCAGCCGCCGCACCGGCCGCGAGCAGGCTCCCGCCCAGCGCTACGCTGGTCGTGAGCATGACAGTGGTTATGCGCGGAAGACTCCGCCCCTGCCTCTGGAACATCTGGGATCCCTCCGGGCCGGGCCAGCCGATGGGCAGCCCGCCTTGCATTGCCGCGCGCCCTGTGACGCAGCTGCATGTGTGTGAACCAGACGAATCCTATTGAGCCACGGAGGCGCGCAAACCCCCATGCGAAATCAGGACGATTCCGTATCTGTATCGTTATCAATGCTCCCATCATCCACACAAGCTGACGATCAGCCAGAAACTCGGGATCTTTCGCTTAACCGGTCGGATGATTGCGCGTGCGGGCACAACAACCGTCTCGATCAACATATTTGTCGACAGTTCGGATCAGCTGACGGTCAGCCCGAGGACACCTCCACATCACCCCCACTTCCCCCGTCGTCCACCCGCACACCCGATGCGGCGACCGCCAACACGGGTGCCACCGGGGGCCCCGCCGAGGCCTTCCGCGCCTGCAGTGCGTCCGCGATCCAGCCCGGCACCGCCTCGCCCACGGGCACTTCGCGACCGCCCGGCGGCTCGCCCCGCGACCCCGCGCCCCACGTGAAGACGGCGGTGCCACGGCTGAGATCGTGCCCGACCGATCGGGCGTCGATCTCGACTCTGCTGCGCCGCGCCTCCCCCTCCGTCCACTCCCGCACCCGCAGCCGGCCACTCACCACCACGGGATCCCCCTTCGACAGCGAGCCGATCAGATGACCCGCCAGCGCCCGCCAGGCCGTCACCGTCACCCACTGCGTCTCGCCGTCCACCCAGCCCTCCCGCAGCCGGTCGTAGCGGCGCTCCGTCGACGCCAGCCGGAAGTTGGCCACCGCCACCCCGTCGGCCGTCCGGGTGCAGCTCACCTCGGTCGCGACATTGCCGATCACCGTCACCTGGGTCTCGTTCACAGAACACGCTCCGTTCTCTCCGATGCACCGTACGGAATCGACCGGTGCGAGTTGAGAGTGCGCTTCCCGGGAAATCCGCGCCAGAGAGATCGGAAATCCTGTGGACAACTCGGCCCTGTGGAAAACCGATGTCACTCACAGGGGTGAATTTCGGCCCTTCCGGTCCTACTTTCGGCCTCACCTCTGCGCGGCCATGACAACAAACGGGCCGCTTCCCGCCGCACCGCCGCACCCCCAGGGGTGGCCTGCCCGGCCGTCCGCCCACGTCATCCGACCGAACGAACCCGAATACGGCCCCCCACCCGCGCCGACCGGGGTACTTTCTCCGTGCCGAATCCATAACGGGTGGGGCGGCAGCCCCGTAACGACTGCACAACGTCCGGCGCCGAAGAGCGTCAGACCGCTGCACGCACGGCCTTCACCTGCGATTATCGGACCGCTCCACCGAAGCCGACACACCCGCGACGGTGTTGTTACACCCGGCCGAGGATCTGGACACCCTTATCCTGTCCCCGACAGGGCAAGGCCCCGCCAACCCCCACCCCACCCTCAGGCACGGGGCCGGACAGCGGGCGCCCCACGCGCTCGTCGCCCGATCCCGGCAACGGTCACGCCCATCCGGGCGCCGTCCGTCCCGCCCCCATAGCTCAGCGGATAGAGCACCCGCCTTCTAAGCGGTAGGTCGCAGGTTCGAATCCTGCTGGGGGCACTCTGCCCGAATTGCCGCAGGCCACAACGCCGGCGAGGGCTATGCCCGGCCGGCCCGCCGGGAAATTCCGGGCACCGAACGCGCATAACCCGTGACAATGCGTGTCATGGCAGCGCCGGAAACGGCCCCGCGGGAAACCCCGGTACGAACCGGCCGTACGGTCCGGACGGAAACAACGGTCCGAACGGAAACAACGGGCGAAATCAGACAATGCCCCCGGACTCGGTACTCCGCTCGACAGTCCGCCCGGTAGTCCGCTCTGCACTCCGCTCGGTCGTTCGCTCGGCGCCCCGCGCACCTTCGGCCGCCCCCGCCCCCGCCCCGACAACCGCCGGGCCCGCCGGCCCGGCCAGTCCCGCCAAATAGGCGTCCAGCAGCGCCGTCTGCCGCTCGGGCGGGAACTCCGCCGGCGCGAACAGCGCCTGCACCACCAGCCCCAGCGCGAAGGCCTGCGCCCCCGCCGCGAGCTGCTCGGCGGCCACCCCGTCCGGCAGTTCGCCGAGCCGCTGCGCCGCCGCCACCGACTCGGTCAGCAGCTCCCGCGCCCGCCCGTAGCGGGCCGCGTGCGCGGCGGCCAGCTCGGGGTCGGCCAGTGCCACGTCCCAGGAGCCGACCCAGATCCGGTTGCCGGCGACGGCGGCGGCGTCCAGCGGGAGGATGTCGAGCAGCGCCGCCCGCAGCCGGGGCAGCCCGGCGGCCGGCGGCGGGCTGCCGTCGCCCGGCGCGATCCGGCGCGGGCGCTCCTGGGAGCGCCCGTCCAGCACGTCGAGGGCGTGCGCCACGAGCGCCCGCTTGTTGGGGAAGTAGTGCGTCAACAGCCCGGTGGAGGCGTCCATTTCGGCGGCCACCGCGCGCAGCGTCAACCCCTCGAAGCCCCGCGAGGACAGCACCCGCCAGACCGCCTCGGATACGTCCCGGCGGCGGGCTTCATGGTCTCCCCGGGCTGGTGTCATAGGCGCTATGGTACCTACCAAACGTTTGTTATGTATGTCGGAACGGTCGGACGGCCCCCGGGCCCACCGCCCGACCGGCCACCCGCCTCCCCACCGTCCCGCTCACCGCCCCCACCCTCGAAAGGCCCGCCGATGTTCGCCGTCCCGCTCACCGACCATGCCGAACTGCGCCCCCTGGAGCCGTGGCAGGCAGCCGAGTTCCTGGCCAATATCGACCGCGCCCGCGACCACATGAACCCGTGGATCGGCTGGGCCGGCCGCTCCACCGACCTGGAGTCGGCCCGCGCCACCCTGCAGGGCTACGCCGACCGGCAGGCCGCCGACGCGGGCCGGCTCTACGGGATCTGGCTGGACGGCACGCTGGTCGGCGGCACGATGTTCGTGACCTTCAGCGCCACCACCGGCGTCGCCGAGATCGGCGTCTGGACCGAGCCCGCCGGCGAGGGCCGGGGCCTGGTCGCCGCCGCCGTCCGGCACCTGATCGACTACGCGTTCACCACGCGCGGCCTGCACCGGATCGAGTGGCACACCACCCCGGCGAACATCCGCAGCCGCAACCTCGCCCAGCGGCTGGGCATGCGACTCGACGGCACGCTGCGGGAGTCGTACCTGGTCAACGGCGTCTACCAGGACTCGGAGATCTGGTCGATGCTGGCCCACGAGTGGAAGCCCACCCCGTGACACCGAGCGGGGCCCGGCGGACGGGCGTCCGCCGGGCCCCGCTCCGTCCGCCCCCGCTCAGGCGGCCAGCGCCTGCTGCTCCGGCTGCGGCCCGGCCGCCGGCACGGTGGGCCGCAGCTGCAGCGCGAGCACCATGACCAGCGCCATCACCCCGGCCGCCGAGAAGAACACCACGTCGACCGCGTCGATGAAGCTGTGCACCGCGTGCTCCCGGGCGGCGCCGGTCAGTCGGCCCACCGCACCGAGCGGGGTGCCGGGCTCGCCGCTGTCGAAGACCCGGGCCAGCACGGTGCCGAAGAACGCGGCGCCCAGCGCGCTGCCGAGCGTCTGGAAGAACCGGATGCCGGTGGTGGCCACGCCCAACTGGTGGACCGGAGCGGCCTCCTGGACGACCCCGATGAGGTGGCCGATCAGCTGGCCGAGGCCGATGCCGAGCAGGACGAGTTCGGCCCGCACCAGCCAGAGCGAGGTGTCCGGGCCGTTCAGCCCGAGCAGCAGCAGGGCGGCCGTGGCGCAGGCCGCACCGGAGACCAGCACGGCCCGGACGGACCAGCCCCGCGCGGCGAGCCGGTTGACCGCGAGGCCGACCGCCGTCATGCCGAGCGCCATCGGGATCAGGTAGAGGCTGGCGGAGGTCGCCTCGACACCGCGGGCCACCTGCAGGTACAGCATCACGTACATGATCGCGCCCATCAGGCCCATCCCGACCAGACCCTGCACCGCGAACCCGATCCGGATCTCCGGAACGCGGAAGAGCGAGAGCGGCAGCACCGGCTCGGCGGCGGTGGCCTGGCGCCACAGGAAGAGGCCGAGGGCGAGGGCGGTGCCGGCGGCCAGGCCGAGGAGCTCCGGAGAGGTCCAGGCATAGGTCTTGCCGCCCCACTCGGTCACCAGCAGCAGTCCGGTGGCGAACGCGGCCGCCAGGGCGGCGCCGAGGAAGTCCAGGCCGCGCCGGCCGGCCGAGCGCGGGAGCTTGAGCACGAGCGCGGAGCCGACCAGGACGAGCAGACCGAGCGGCAGGTTGACGTAGAAGATCCAGCGCCAGTCGAGGTGGTCCGCCAGGAGGGCGCCGATCAGCGGGCCGACGGCCATGCCGGCGCCGCCGACGATGCCGCCCATGCCGCCGCCCCCGCCGCTCTTGTCCTCGTCCGGGTCCTTGAGCTGCGCCATCACCACCATCGTCACGCTCATCAGCCCGCCGCCGCCGATGCCCTGGACGGCCCGGAAGGCGATCAGCTGGGTCATCGACTGCGCCGCCCCGCAGAGCGCCGAGCCGAGCAGGAAGACGCCGACCGCGCCGAGCAGCGCCCGCTTGGCGCCGTACACGTCGCAGAGCTTGCCGTAGAGCGGCAGCAGCGCCGTCGCCGCCAGCGCGAAGGCGCTGACCAGCCAGGGCAGTTGGTCGACGCCGTGGACCGGGTCGAGGTCCCGGACGATCGGCACGGTGGCGGCCGACACGATGTTCATGTCGAGCACCGCCAGGATGATCGTGATCAGGCAGAAGAGCATGCCCAGCTTGCGCTGGGGCTCCGTCATCAGAGCTGCTGCCGGTGCGGTGGCGGCCATCGGAAGTCCCCCCAGGGATCGTGGAGTTCGGGCGTTCGGAGGCGGACCGGCCGGCACCGGACGGGTGCGGCCCGGCGGCCCGCCCTCACCCTGGCAGACATTTTTTACTCGGTCAATTCTTCGGTGGGGTAAACTCTTCGCCCTGGTCCATCATTAATCCCGGTCAATCATTCATCCCGATCAATCTTTGATCCTGGTACAGTTCCGCCATGGCGAAGCGCACCGCAACCACCGATCCCGAAGCAACCGAACCGGCAGAAGCGGCCCTGGGCCTGCGCGAGCGCAAGAAGCGCCAGACCGCCGTCCGGATCTGGCGCAGCGCGATCGCCCTCTTCGCCGAGCGGAGCTTCGACGAGGTCTCGGTCGCCGAGATCGCCGCCGCGGCCGAGGTCTCGAAGATGACCGTCTTCAACTACTTCCCGTCCAAGGAAGACCTGGTCATGGGCCCGATGGAGCGGCACACCGGCGAAGCCGCCGAGGTGATCCGCGATCGCGCCCCCGGCGTCTCGGCAGTGGCCGCGGTGCGCGACCACTTCCTGGCCGCCCTGGAGCGGTTCGACCCGGCCACCGGCCTGAGCGACGACCGGTTCGTCCTCGACGTGGTCCGGCTGATCCACCGGACGCCCGCGCTGGCGCTGCGCGCCACCACCGCGTGGAGCCGTGCGGCCAACGAACTGCTCGCCACCGAGCTCCTCGCCCAGGACCCCGCCGGCGACCGGCTCGCCGCCCGGGTCGCCGCCGCCCAGCTGATGAGCGCCCGACTGGCCCTGACCGACGAGAACCACCGCCGGATGCTGGCCGGCGAACGGGCCGCCGAGGTGCTCCCGGAGGCCGTCGAGCAGGCCCGCCGCGCCTTCGCCCTGGTCGAGCACGGCCTCGGCGACTACGGCACCCGGTCCGCCTGAGCGCCTGAACACCCGCGGGCCCACGCCCGCAGGCCCGCACGCCCCGGCCGCCCGGGCCCGCGCCGCGCCTGAGAGAGTGTCCGCACCACGATCTCCGGAGGTGCGCATGGACCAGCCGCTGCTCACGCGGGACCGCTCCCCGCTGCCCACCCATGTCGACGGCCTCAACGCCTACACCGGCGAGGACGGCGTCGCGGTGCTGGAGTTCGCCCGGCCGCACCGGCGCAACGCCGTCACCCTGGCGATCTGGCAGGCCCTGCCGAAGGTCCTGCTCCGGCTCGCCGAGCAGCCCGGCCTGCGGGCCCTGCTGGTCACCGGCGCCGGCGGCACCTTCAGCGCCGGGGCGGACATCGCCGAGCTGTCCGAGATCTACGCCGACCCGGACCGCGCCGACGACTACCACGCCGTCAATGTCGCCGCCGAGGAGGCGCTGGCGGCCTTCCCGCACCCGACCGTCGCGGTGGTGCACGGCGCCTGCGTCGGCGGGGGCTGCCAGCTGGCCGTCGCCTGCGACCTGCGGTTCGTCGCCGAGGACGCCCGGCTGGGCATCACCCCGGCCAAGCTCGGCGTGGTCTACCCGGCGGTGCCGACCCTGCGGCTGGCCCGGCTGGTGGGCCCGTCCCGTGCCAAGTACCTGCTCTTCTCCGGCGAGTTGGTGACCGGCCGGGAGGGCGCCGCGACCGGCCTCGCCGACCGGGTCCTGCCGGGCGCCGAACTGGACGCCGCGGCGCTGGAGTTCGCCCGGCTGCTGACCACGCGCTCGCCGCAGACCATCGGCGCCGTCAAGGCCGCGCTGGCCGTCCCGCCGGAGCGCGCCGCCGAGGCGCTGCGCCCCTGGGAGCGCCGCTCCCGCGAGGCTCCGGACGTCCGTGAGGGCCTCGCCGCCTTCCTGGAGGGCCGCCCGCCCCGTTTCTGACCCTCGCACAGGGCCATTACGATCATCCGATCGAAGGTCCAGCCGAGCCGCCAGGAGCACCACCCGCGATGACCACCCCGACGAGCAGCACGATCTGGGCCCGCCGGGTCACCGACGGCGTCGAGCCGAAGAACGTGATCATCGCGATGCTGCCGCTGCTCGGCGTCCTGCGCTACGGCTGGGAGGGCCTCGGCTGGGCGGTGTTCGCGGCGGTGTTCGCCGCCGTCGTGCCGACCCTGTTCATCCGGCGCGGCATCCGCAGGGGCACCGTGGAGGACCGCCACGTCGGCCACCGGCAGCGGCGGCTGACGGTGATCCCGTTCATCATGGGGTCGGTGCTGACCTGCTTCGCGGTGATGCTCGGGCTGGACGCGCCGGCCGACCTGACCGCCGTGGTGCTGGCGATGTTCGCCTCGCTCGTCCCGATCCTGGTGATCACCGTCTGGTGGAAGGTCTCGATCCACACCGCGGTGGCGAGCGGCGCGGTGGTCTGCCTGGCCGTCGCGCTCGGCCCGTGGTGGCTGCTGCTCGGCCCGCCGGTCGCACTGATCGGCTGGTCCCGAGTGGTGCTGCGGGACCACACCACCGCGCAGACCGTGGTCGGCGCGGTGGTGGGCGCCCTCACCGCCGGGCTCACCTTCTGGGCGGCGCGCTGACCTCCTGCGGCGCCGCCCCGCGCACTCAGCGGATCGGCATCCCGGAGACCGCGCGGGCGATCACCAGACGCTGGATCTCGCTGGTGCCCTCGAAGATCGAGTAGATCGCGCTGTCCCGGTGCATCCGCTCCACCGGGTACTCGCGGGTGAAGCCGTTGCCGCCGAGGATCTGCATCGCCTGCGCGGTGACCCACTTGGCGGTCTCGCCCGCGTAGAGCTTGGACATCGAGCCCTCGGCCGCGGTGAACGGCTGGTTGTTGGCCGCCATCCAGGAGGCCCGCCAGACCAGCAGCCGGGCGGCGTCGATCCGCGTCCTCATGTCCGCCAGCTGGAAGGCCACGCCCTGGTTGTCGATGATCGGGCGGCCGAACTGCACCCGGGTCTTCGCGTAGTCCAGCGCCACCTCGTAGGCGGCCCGGGCGATGCCGATCGCCTGGGCCCCGACGGCCGGCCGGGAGGCCTCGAAGGTGGCCATCGCCGCGTTGCCCCGGCCGCCGGCGCGCTTGGCCCCCTCGCGGGCCCGGGCCAGCCGCTCGTCCAGCTTCTCCTTGCCGCCGAGCAGGCAGTGACCGGGCAGCCGGACGCCGTCCAGGACCACCTCGGCGGTGTGCGAGGCGCGGATGCCGTGCTTCTTGAACTTCTGGCCCTGGCTCAGCCCGGGCGTGCCCGGCGGCACCACGAAGGAGGCCTGCCCGCGCGCGCCGAGCGCCGGGTCGACGGTGGCGACGACCACGTGGACGGCGGCGATCCCGCCGTTGGTCGCCCAGGTCTTGGTGCCGTTCAGCACCCACTCGTCCTTGGCCTCGTCGTAGACGGCCTTGGTGCGCAGGGCGGAGACGTCCGAGCCGGCGTCCGGCTCGGAGGAGCAGAACGCGGCCACCTTGACGTCGTCCGGGGTGCCGAACATCTGCGGCGCCCAGGTGCCGATCTGCTCGTCGGTGCCGTTGGCGAGCACCGCGACGGCGGCCAGCGTGGTGCCGACGATGGAGAGGCCGATGCCCGCGTCGCCCCAGAACAGCTCCTCCATGGCGATCGGGATGCCCACGCCGGAGGGGTCGAAGTACTGCTGGGCGTAGAAGTCCAGGGAGTAGATCCCGATCTTGGCGGCCTCCTGGATGACCGGCCAGGGGGTCTCCTCCCGCTCGTCCCACTCGGCCGCGGCGGGGCGCATCACCTCGGCGGCGAAGCCGTGCAGCCAGTCGCGTACGGCGAGCTGGTCCGCGCCCGGGTCCAGCGAGAACGTGCTCATGATGCCTCCGGTCGAAGGGGCCCCTCGCCACCGGGCCGGCGGCGGGTACAAGGGCGGGCAGTGTCGGACAGGTGTTACCGGGGGTAACATCGCGGGGAGTCTGCTACTCATAGGTAGGAATGTCAACGCCCCCGCCGGCGGCTCCGCAGCCCGCCTGCCCCGCGCCCCGCCCCGCACACCGCCCCACCCGCACGGCCCCGCCCCCGCACAAGCGCCCCGCACCACTCCCCCAGCCGCGACCGCGCCGGCCAGACCCGCCAGGAGCCCCCATGCCGCCCGCCGACGAACCCCGCCGGGAGCAGCTGCTCAACGCCGCCGACCGGGTCGTCCAGCGGGAGGGCCCGGGCGCCAGCATGAACGCCATCGCCGCCGAGGCCGGCATCACCAAGCCGATCCTCTACCGCCACTTCGGTGACCGGAACGGCCTGATCAGAGCACTGACCGAGCGCCACACCAGCGGTCTGCTGGCCGCCGTGCGGGCCGCGCTGAGCGAGCCGCTGGAGCGCCGCGACCGGGTCGAGCACGTCCTGGACACCTACCTCGCCGGGATCGAGGCCCGCCCGCAGGTCTACCGGCTGCTCACCCACCCCGAGCCCGGCGACCCGTCCGGCATCGGCAACGCGCTCGCCCCGGCGCTGCGGCAGATCGCCGAGGAGATCACCCGGGCCGTCCAGAGCCAGGTCGACCTCGGGGCCGACCGCGAACTCCTCGCCGAGGCCTGGGGCCGGGGCATCACCGGCATGGTGCTGGCGGCCGGGGACTGGTGGCTGGAGTCCAGACCCTGCTCGCGCACCCGGATGGTGCAGGCACTGGCCGATCTGCTCTGGGGGCGCCTCGCGGCCGCCGCCGACCTGCCGACCGCCGCCCTGCCCGCTCCGGCGGCCGAGGCACCGCCGTCCTGAACCCTTGTGCTGTGCACGGCAATCCGGGCATCATCGGGCCCCGCCCACGCTCCGCGAGGTCCCGATGCGCCCGTGCCGCACCGCCGTTGCCCTCCTGCTCGCCGCCACCGCCGCCCTGGCCGTCCCACTGTCCGCGACCCCGGCCCAGGCCCGGGACAGCGCCCGGGGCAGCGCCCAGGGCCAGGCCCACGACCGGCCGGCCCGGGCCGGGTTCCCCACCGCCACCGCCACCGCGCCGGACGGCACCACCGACCTCACCGACGCCACCGGCCGCCGCCTGCGGCTGCGCGGCTTCAACCTCGACAAGTACGCCGAGGCCACCGAGCAGGACGTCGCGGCGCTGGCCGCCCAGGGCTTCACCCTGATCCGGGTGGCCGTCTCCTGGACCAGGCTGGAGCCCACCCGCGGGCACCTCGACCCGGCCGAACTGCGCCGTCTGCACCGGGTGCTCGACTGGGCCGACCGCTACGGCGTCCTGGCCCTGGTCGACTTCCACCAGGACGTCTACGGGCCGAAGTACGGCGGCGGCGACCGCGGCATCCCGCTCTGGGCCACCCGCGACGACGGCCTGCCGTTCACCCCGGACCCGGACGACTGGTTCGCCGGCTACTTCCAGCCCGCCGTCCAGGCGGCCTTCCGCCACCTCTACGACGACCCGGACCTGCGTGCCTGGCAGGCCGACTTCTACACCCGGCTGGCCCGCGAACTGCGCGGCCACCGCTCCCTGCTGGGCTACGACCTGTTCAACGAGCCGTTCGGCCCGGTGGACGGCGACCCGACCGATCCGGCCGTGCTCGCCGCCGCCTCCGCCGCCCTCGAACAGGGCCGGCTCGCCGACATGTACCGCCGGCTGATCCGGGCCGTGCGCCACGTGGACTCCCGCGCCTGGCTGTTCGTCGAGCCGACGGTACTGGTGGGCCAGGGCGTGCCCACCCGGCTGCCCGGCTTCGCCGACCCGCGCCCCGGCGCGCCCCGGCTCGGCTACGCGCCGCACTTCTACGACACCGCCGTGGAGTCCGGCGCCGACTGGGACCCGTCCGGCGGCTTCGTCGAGAACTACACCGCCGCGATCACCGCCTACCCCGCCGCCCACCACCTGCCCGTCCTGGTCGGCGAGTGGGGCCCGCCGAACGCGCGGACCCCGGGCAACACCCAGCTGGTCCGCCGCCAGGTCGCGGCCATGGACGGCTTCGCCGCCGGCTGGGCCATGTGGTACTGGTGCCGGGGCAACGGCGGCTACTGCGCGCTCGACCCGGCCGGCCGGCCCGCCCCCGGCGACGAGCCGGCCTTCGGCCCGTACCCGGTGGCGGTCGCCGGGACGGCCGTGCGCACCGGCGCGACGGCGGTCGGCCACCTCGTCGGCTGGACCGCCGACGGCAGCGGCCGGACCACCGAACTCGTCCTGCCGGCCGCGGCCTTCCCCGCCGGTGTGCGGATCTCCGTCACCCCGGCGGCCCGGGTCGAACTCGACCAGCCGGCCGGCGGGCAGGCCGGCACCGCGCGGATCCGCCTGCCGCACACCCGCCCGGGCACCCCGGTCACGGTGACCCTCGCACCCCGCTGAGGCCCGGCGGCCCGCCCCTGCGGCGGGCCACCGGCCGGCCCCGCCGGGCCGGAGCGGGCCTAGGCCAGACCGCGGCGGGCCAGCAGCGGACCGGTCTGCGGGTCGCGGCCGACCACCGCGCGGAAGGAGTCCAGCGCCTCCCGGCTGTCCCCGCGCGACAGCAGCTCACGGCGGAACACCTCGCCGCTCTCCCGCACGCTGCGGCCGTTCCCCCGGAACCAGTCCACCGTCTCGGCGTCCAGCACCTCGGACCAGATGTACGCGTAGTAGCCCGCGCTGTACCCGCCGGCGAAGATGTGCGAGAAGTACGCCGTCCGGTAGCGCGGCGGGATCGCCGCCACCGCGAGCCCGGCCTTCGCCAGCGCCCGCGCCTCGAACTCCTCGGCGTCCGCGATCTCCTGGCCCTGCGGCACGGTGTGCCAGGCGAGGTCCAGCAGCGTCGCCGCCAGGTACTCGACGGTCCGGTACCCCTGCCCGAAGCCCTCGGCCGCCGCCATCCGCTCGACCAGCTCGGCCGGCAGCGGCTCGCCGGTCACGTGGTGCTTGGCGTAGTTGGCCAGCACCTCGGGCCAAACCATCCACATCTCGTTGACCTGCGAGGGGAACTCCACGAAGTCCCGCGGCACGTCCGTCCCGGCGAAGTACGGGTAGCGCACGTCCGAGAAGAGCCCGTGCAGCGCGTGGCCGAACTCGTGGAACAGCGTGCGCACCTCGTCCCAGGAGAGCAGCACCGGCTCGCCCGGCGCCGGGCGGGCCACGTTCAGGTTGTTCATCACCACCGGCCGGCGGCCCAGCAGCCGCGACTGGGTGACCAGTTCGTCCATCCAGGCGCCGCCGCGCTTGGACGCCCGGGCGTGGAAGTCCCCGAGGAACAGGCCGAGCGAGCCGCCGTCCTCCTCGAACACCTCGAAGACCCGCACGTCCCGGTGGTACGCGGTGAGGTCCGGCCGCTCGGTGAAGGTCACCCCGTAGGCCAGGTTGGCGGCGAAGAAGACGCCGTCGCGCAGCACCCGCTCCAGCTCGAACCAGGGGCGCAGCGCCGCCGCGTCCACCTGGTAGGAGGACTGCCGGACCAGCTCCGAGTAGTACGCCCAGTCGTGCGCGGCGATCTCCTCGATCCCGTCGGCGGCCGCCGCGGCGGCCAGCTCCACCGCCTCCCGTCGCGCGTTGGCCACCGCCGGCGGCACCAGCCGGGCCAGCAGCGCGTCCACCGCCCCGACGGTGCCGGCCGTCTCGTCCGCCACCACGTACGCGGCGTGCGTGTCGTACCCGAGCAGCCGGGCCCGCTCGGCGCGCAGCGCGGACATCCGGATCGCCAGCGGGCCGTTGGCCTCGGCGGCGCGGCCCAGCGAGGCCGCCAGCAGGCGCTCGCGCACCGAACGGTCGGTGAGGAAGGCCAGCTCGGTCTGGTTGGAGAAGTTCTTCAGGCTCAGCACGTACTTGCCGTCGTGCCCGAGCGCCCGGGCGTTCTCGGCCGCGCCGGCGATCGCGTCCGGCGAGAGCCCGGCCAGCTCCGCCGCGGAGTCCAGCACCAGCGCCCGCGCCTTCGAGTCCGCCGACACGTTGCGGCGGAACGCCGAGGCGCCGGCGGCCAGTTCGGCGTTGAGCCCGCGCAGCCGCTGCTGCTCGGCGGCGCCGAGCCGGGCGCCGGCCCGGACGAAGGCGGTGTGCCGCCGCTCCAGCAGCCGCAGCGACTCCTCGTCCAGGCCGAGCCCGGCCCGCCGCCCGTGCAGCTCCTCGATCCGGGCGAACAGCGCGGCGTCCAGGTGGATCGCGTCCCGGTGCGACGCCAGCCGCGGGCTGATCTCGGCGTCCACCCGGTCCACGCCCGGTGTGGTGTCCGAGGAGACCTGGTTGTCGAAGACCGCGCGGACCCGCTTCAGCAGCGCACCCGAGCGCTCCAGCGCGATCAGGGTGTTGTCGAAGGTCGGCGGCTCCGGATTGGCGGCGATCTCGGCGATCTCGGCGAGCTGCTCGGCCATCCCGCGCTCGAACGCGGGCAGGTAGTGCTCTTCCCGGATCTCGGCGAAGGGTGGCAGTTCGTAGACCAGGGTGCTGGGCTTGAAGAACGGGTTCTCGGTCATTTCGCCGACCCTACGCGGTGGTGGCGACCCGGCGAACGGCACCGGTCCCGGCGGGCGGCGCACGTCCGGGGCACCGGCGCACCGGCCGGCACGCGCGCCTGCGCCGGTTGTCGTACCCACCGGTTACCGTCGAGGTCCGCAGCCCGTACGCCCGAGAGGAGGAGCCCCCGTGGCACCCCGGATCGCCCTCGTTCCCGACCAGCACGGCCCGGGCGGCCGGCTGCAGCCGCTCGACGACGCCGGTGCTCCGCTCGGCCCGCCCGCCGCGGTGGCGGACCTCGCGGCCGCGGTCGCCGAGCGGGAGGCCGCCGAGCACCCCCGCTGGGTCTGGGCGGCCACCGACAGCGCCTACGCCCCCCTGCTCCCCCGGCTGCCCGACCGGCTCGCCCGCTGCCACGACCTGCGGCTGGTCGAGGCCCTGCTGCTCGCGTACGAGGGCCGGTTCGGCGCGCCCCGCTCGCTCGGCGCCGCGTGGGCCCGGCTGCGCGGACTGCCCGTCCCGGCCGACCTGCCCGAGCCCGGCTCGGCCGAGTCCGGGGACGGCCAGGACTCCCTGTTCGCCCCCGACCGGCTGCAACTGCCGCCGGGCACCGACGCGTCGGCCGCCGTCGCGGCCGTCCACGCCGAGCAGCAGCGCCGGCTCGCCGCGATCACCGACCCGGACGCCCGCGCCCGGTTCCGGCTGCTGGTCGCCGCCGAGTCGGCCGGCGCGCTGGTGGCCGCCGAGATGGCCCAGGACGGCCTGCCCTGGCGCACCGACATCCACGACCGGCTGCTCACCGAGCTGCTCGGTCCCCGTCCGACCCTCCCCGGCGCCCAGCCCAGGCTGCTCTCCGAGCTGGCCGTCGAGCTCCAGGAGGCCCTGGGCGGCCGCCCGTTCAACCCCGACTCGCACAGTCAGGTGCTGCGCGCCTTCGCCGAGCGGGGCGTCCAGCTCACCTCGACCCGGTCCTGGGAGCTGAAGGCGGTGGACCACCCGGCCGCCGCGCTGATGATCCGCTACAAGGAGCTCTCCCGGATCCACGCCGCGCACGGCTGGGCCTGGCAGGACGCCTGGGCCCGCGGCGGCCGGTTCCGCCCCGAGTACGTGGTCGGCGGCGTGGTCTCCGGCCGCTGGGCCAGCCGGGGCGGCGGCGCGCTGCAGATCCCGCGCATCCTGCGCCGCGCCGTGGTCGCCGACCCGGGCTGGCTGTTCGTCGTCGCCGACGCCGCCCAGCTGGAGCCGCGCGTGCTGGCCGCCCTCTCCCAGGACGCCGGCCTGGCCCGCACCGCCGCCGACGGCGACCTGTACGAGGCGCTGGCCGCCTCCGCCTTCCAGGGGGACCGCGACAAGGCCAAGCTCGGCCTGCTCGGGGCCATGTACGGCCAGACCAGCGGGGACATCGGCCCGCTCCTCGCCACCCTGCGCCGCCGCTACCCGACCGCCATGGGCTACGTCGAGGCGGCCGCCCGGACGGGCGAGGACGGCGGCGTGGTCGCCTCCCGGCTGGGCCGGGCCTGCCCGCCGCCCTCCGCCGACTGGCTCGACCTCACCGAGGCACCGGAGACGGCGGGGGAGGCCGGCGGCCGCTCGGCCCGCGCCCGGGGCCGCTTCACCCGCAACTTCGTGATCCAGGCCAGCGCCGCCGACTGGGCGCTCGCCCTGCTGGCGTCGCTGCGCCGGCGGCTGAACGCGCTGCCCGCCGCCGGTCCGGCCGAGCGGCCGCACCTGGTCTTCTTCCAGCACGACGAGGTGGTGGTGCACACCCCGGCGAACCTCGCCGACCGGGTGGCCGCCGCCGTCGCCGAGTCGGCCGACGAGGCCCGGCGGCTGGTCTTCGGGGAGACACCGGTCCGGTTCCCGCTCACCACCGCCGTGGTGGACTGCTACGCCGACGCCAAGTAGCCGCGGGCGGTGGCGCGGCAGCCGCGAGCGGTGGCGCGGCAGCCGCGAGCGCTACAGCTTGCGGAACGCCCGCGCGTCCTCGGCGGCCGCCGCCACCTCGGCGACGGACGCCCCGGTGGAGGCCGTCACCGCGGCCGCGACCGCGCCCTCCACGAACGGCGCGTCCACCAGCACCACCCCGGGGCGCGGCTCGTCCTCCAGCAGCGCGACGGCGGTCAGCACCGAGCTGCCGAGGTCCGCCAGGACCACCACGCCCGCCCCGCCCTCCGCCTCCGCGACGGCCCGGGCGATCAGGTCGTAGCTGGTCCCGAGCCCGCCGTCCTCCGTTCCGGCCGCCACCACCACCCGCACCGCGTCCGGGGCGAGTTCCGCCAGCAGCTCGCGCAGCCCGGTGGCGAGCCGTGCACTGTGCGAGACCAGGACGATGCCCACGTAGTCGCTCATACCGCCGACCCTACGACCGCCCGCTGCTCCACGGGAGTGGTCCGCCCGCCCCCGCGTGTCGTACCGCACCACGCCCGCACGCGTGTCGTACCCCGTGCCGGCCACCCCCGTCTGGCGTAGCGTCGGGTCAGCACCGTCTGCCGAGGGAGCGAAGCGCCGTGAAGAAGCTGATCAACACCCCGGAGAGCGTCCTGGAGGACGCCCTGGCCGGAGTCGCCGCCGCCCACCGGGAGTTGACGGTGGACATCGCGAACCGGGTGATCACCCGCGCGGTCCGGCCGGCCGCGTCGAAGGTCGCGCTGGTCTCCGGCGGCGGATCCGGGCACGAGCCGCTGCACGGCGGTTTCGTCGGCCCGGGGATGCTGGACGCCGCCTGCCCCGGCGAGGTGTTCACCTCCCCCGTGCCGGACCAGATGCTGGCCGCCGCCAGGGCCGTGGACTCCGGCGCCGGGGTGGTCTTCGTCGTGAAGAACTACACCGGCGACGTGATGAACTTCGAGCTGGCCGCCGAACTGGCCGCCGAGGAGGGCCTCGTGGTCCGCACGGTGCTGGTCGACGACGACGTCGCGGTCGAGGACTCGACCTGGACGGCCGGCCGCCGGGGCACCGGCGCGACCGTGCTGGTGGAGAAGATCGCCGGCGCGCTGGCCGAGCGCGGCGCCACGCTGGACGAGGTGACCGCCGTGGGCGAGCAGGTCAACGCCGCCTCCCGCTCGTTCGCGATCGCGCTGACCGCCGCGACCACCCCGGCCGCCGGCAAGCCCGGCTTCGACCTGCCGGAGGACGAGATCGAGGTCGGCGTCGGCATCCACGGCGAGCCCGGCCGCCGCCGCGAGAAGCTCCGCCCGGCCCGCGAGCTCGCCGCCGAGGTGGTGGAGACCGTCCTCGCCGACCACGACCTGACCGCCGGCGACGAGGTGATCGCCCTGCTGAACGGCCTCGGCGGCACCCCGCTGCTGGAGCTGTACATCGTCTTCGGCGAGGTCGCCGCCCGGTTGGCCGAGCGCGGCATCACGGTGGCCCGCAACCTGGTCGGCAACTACGTGACCAGCCTGGACATGGCGGGCTTCTCGCTCACCCTGACCAAGGCCGACGCCCGGCTGCTGGACCTCTGGGACGCCCCGGTGGACACCCCCGCCCTCAAGCGGGCCTGACGGAGGAGGAACGGTCATGGACTTCGACACCGCACTGGCCGAGGCCTGGGTCCGCGCGATCGCGGTCGCGGTCGAGAAGGAGCAGGGCCGGCTCACCGAGCTGGACTCCGCGATCGGCGACGGCGACCACGGCAGCAACCTGCGGCGCGGCTTCACCGCCGTGCTCACCGCACTGGACGCGCTCGCCCCCGACGGCCCGGGGGCGGTGCTGACCAGGACCGGCACCACGCTGATCTCGAAGGTCGGCGGGGCCTCCGGCCCGCTCTACGGGAAGGCCTTCCGCGCCCTGGGCGCCGCGCTGCCCGGGCCGGCCGGCCCGGCGGCGTTCGGCGAGGCGCTGGCCGAGGGGCTGCGGGCGGTCCAGGCCCTCGGCAAGGCCGAGCCGGGCGACAAGACCATCGTGGACGCCTACACCCCGGCCCTGGCCGCGTACCGCGAGGCGGTGGCGGCGGGCGCGGACCTGCCGCAGGCCGCCGCGGCCGCGGCGGACGCGGCCGAGCGGGGCGCGCTGGCCACCGTGCCGCTCCAGGCCCGCAAGGGCCGCGCCTCCTACCTCGGCCCGCGCAGCGTCGGCCACCAGGACCCGGGCGCCACCTCCACCGCGCTGGTCTTCCGCGCCCTCGCGGAGGCCGTCGCGGGCTGAGGCCCCGGCGCCGCACGCCCGCCCCCGGGCGCCCTACTGGTCCGTCCGGGTGATCAGGAGCAGCAGCGCGTCGTCCCGCAGCTCCCCGCCGGTGTGCTCCAGCAGGTCGGCGTAGACCCGGCCGACCGCCGCCTCCAGCTCCGTCGCGGAGCGGGCCGCGCCCCGGACCAGCGGGCCGACCCGCTCCGCCAGCGGGTAGAAGTCGCCGCTCTTGCGGTGCCGGGCCTCGATCACGCCGTCGGTGCAGAGCACCAGCACGTCCTCGTGGCCGAACGGCTGGTCCCAGGTGGCCGGCTCGCCGACGGCCAGCCGGCCCAGGCCGAGCGGCACCCACGGGTCGGGCGCGTGCAGCACGTGCGCCCCGCCGTCGTGGTCCACCCGGATCGGCGGGACGTGCCCGTACTGCAGCAGCTGCATCACCCCCGGCGTCCGGAACTCCGCGAACAGCGCGGTGGTGAACTCCCCGTCCGGGGCGTGCCGCTCCACGCTGGCCTCGATCCGGGCCGCGACCCCGCGCAGCCCGGCCTCGTCGTAGGCGGCCTCGCGGAAGGAGCCGAGCACCACGGCGGCGGTCTGCACCGCGCCGAGCCCCTTGCCGCGGACGTCCCCGACCGCCACCCGGGTCCCGTGCGGGGTCTCCAGCACCGAGTAGAGGTCCCCGCCGATCCGGGAGGCGTCGGCGGCGGACACGTACCGGACGGCGAGGTGCAGCGGTCCGACCACCGGTCCGGGCAGCCGCAGCAGCGCCCGCTGGGCGGCCTCGGCGACGGAGCTGACGGCCGCGAAGGCGGCGGCCCGGCGCATGCGGATCTTGGCCACCCAGGCGGAGAACACGGTGAGCAGCAGGTAGCTGACCATCGCGCCGTAGAGGAAGCGCTCGTCGTTGACGTTGTCGACCTCGTCGTAGTGGCTGAGGCCGAACACCGCGAACAGGCCGAGCAGGCAGACCAGCAGCAGTTCGAGCGGCCGCAGGGTGAGCGCGGCGATGGTGGGCACGACCGTCATCAGCGGTGCGAGGTAGCGGTCCTTGCCGGAGAGCAGGTCGGCCACCCCGACCAGCAGCGTCGCGACCAGCGCGGGGCTGGCCCGGCGCCAGAACGGCACGTCCTGGAGATCGGCCGCCAGCAGCGCGCCGCGCCGTCGCTCGGGCGGCAGTCCCGTGGCGGTGGGGACCGCGGGCGACTGGGCTCGGCGGATCGGGAACACATATCGAACATAACGGACGATCAGCACCCCCACCCCCGCACCCCCCGCGAGACGACCCGACCCGCGCCTCCCGCACTGGGCCAATCGGTACCGAAATGCCCTATTTGTCATACAGTGCGACTAACTCGGCTAGGCAAGGGAGGCCATCACCGGTGTCCGGATACCGCAACACCCCCCGCATCTCCGATCCGCCGACGCGAACGGCGGCACGATCCGACCAATGGCCCAGGGTCTTCCTGATCGGCCTCCTGCTCTGGGTCGCCACCGTCGCCGTCACCTTCCTCACCGGGAACAGCAACCTGGTGCCGACGATCGTGCTGCTCGGCAGCTTCCTCGTGCCGGCCACGATGGTGGTCTGGGCGTACGAGCGGTACGCCGCCGACCTCGGCGCTGACCGGATCTTCGCCTGCTTCGGCATCGGCGGCATCATCGGCGTCCTCGGCGCCTCCGTCCTGGAGACGTACCTGCTGTCCCCGTCGGTGTGGATGTACGTCGGCGTCGGCCTGATCGAGGAGGCGGTCAAGCTCGCCGCCCTGATCATGGTCAGCCGGCGGCTGCGGGTCGGCGGGCTGCGCCACGGGCTGGTCCTGGGCGCCACCGTCGGCGCCGGCTTCGCGGCCTTCGAGAGCGCCGGGTACGCGTTCAACGCGGTGCTCAGCATCCAGGGGCTCTCGCTGAGGAACCTGGTGGAGACGGAGATCCTGCGCGGGGTGCTGGCACCGGTCGGCCACATCCTGTGGACGGCGATCCTCGGCGGGGTGCTCTTCCGCGAGCGGCGCGGCGGTCACTTCCGCTGCACGCTCCCGGTCGTGCTCACCTATCTGGGCGTCGCACTGCTGCACGCGCTCTGGGACAGCATGAGCGGCATCGCCGTCTGGCTGGTCGCCCGGACCACCACCAACGACTGGCAGCGCGCGCTGTTCGACCTCGGCTACATGCCGGACCCGACGGGCGAACAGGTCCACCTCTACACGCTCTACGACACGCTGGGGCTGATCGCGGTCTCGCTCGGCGGCCTGCTCTGGCTGCGGCTGCTGGTCCGCCGCGAGCGGGCCACCCCGATCCCGGCCCAGTACCCGTCGGCACCCGCCTAGCGGTCCCCGACCCCGGCCGACCCCGGCCGGGCGCGCCGGTCCCGGCCGCCCCGCACCACCCGCTGCGCCCGAATCCACCCGCCGCACGGCGCGGATTCGGGCGCAGCGTGTCCGGGCGCATACGCTCTGCTGTCGGACCGCGTCCCGATGCGATCCGCACCACACCACCCCCCTCTTCGGGGAATACCCCGCAGGGGTATGGTGTCATCAAGAGTGAGAGCCCGGGCGCAGGCCCGCGGCCGTACAGACCTCCCGGAGGCCCCGATGTCCAGCACCATCACCTACACCGTGACCGGCATGAGCTGCGGACACTGCGAGAGCTCGGTCAGCAAGGAGCTCACCGCACTGGCCGGTGTCACCCAGGTGGCGGCCGACGCCAAGGCCGGCACCGTGACGGTCTCCTCCACCGCCCCGCTCGACGACGACCAGGTCCGCGCCGCCGTCGACGAGGCCGGCTACGAGCTGGTCGGCCGGTCCGTCTGAGCCCCCGCGGTGCGGCGGGGGCCGCTCGCCCCGGCCCCCGCCGCACGCCCTCCTCAAGGAGCTGATCAGCATGAGCACCTCCACCCCGGCCACCACGGCCGCGGACCTGGCCGCCGGCCCGGGCGGCCAGGACGGCGGGGCCGCGGTACGCGACCGCGTCGAACTGTCGATCGGCGGGATGACCTGCGCCTCCTGCGCGGCCCGGATCGAGAAGAAGCTCAACCGGATGGAGGGCGTCGAGGCCACGGTCAACTACGCCACCGAGAAGGCCCGGATCGACTTCGGACCGGGCGTGAGCGTGGCCGACCTCGTCACCACCGTCGAGAACACCGGCTACACCGCCGAGCTCCCCGCGCCGCCCGCCGCCGAACCGGCCGCCGAACCCACCGGGCCGGCCGCCGCCCCGGAGCGGCCCGCGGCCGACCCCCTGCTGGACCGGCTGCTGATCAGCGCCGTCCTCAGCGTGCCGGTGGTCATGCTGTCGATGATCCCGTCCCTGCAGTTCAACAACTGGCAGTGGCTGGCCTTCGCCCTCACCGGCCCGGTCGTCGTCCACGGCGGGCTGCCGTTCCACCGGGCGGCCTGGACCAACCTGAAGCACGGCGCCGCGACCATGGACACCCTGGTCTCGCTCGGCACCCTGGCCGCCTTCGGCTGGTCGTTCTGGGCCCTGTTCTGGGGCCACGCCGGGATGGCCGGGATGCGGCACGAGTTCTCGCTGTCGATCGGCGACACCGACGCCTCATCCACCCTCTACCTGGAGACGGCCGCCGCCGTCACCGTGCTGATCCTGCTCGGCCGCTACCTGGAGGCGCGCTCCAAGCGCCGCGCCGGCGCCGCCCTGCACGCCCTGCTCGACCTGGGGGCCAAGGACGTGTCGGTGCTGCAGAACGGTGCCGAGGTCCGGCTGCCGGTCGACCGGCTGACCCCCGGCATGCGGTTCGTGGTCCGCCCGGGCGAGAAGATCGCCACCGACGGCACCGTCGTCGAAGGATCCTCCGCGGTGGACGCCTCGATGCTCACCGGCGAGTCCGTCCCGGTCGAGGTCGCGGTCGGCGACACCGTCACCGGCGCCACCGTCAACGCCGGCGGCCGGCTGGTCGTCGAGGCCAGCCGGGTCGGCGCCGACACCCAGCTCGCCCGGATGGCCAAGCTGGTCGAGGAGGCCCAGAACGGCAAGGCCGCCGCCCAGCGGCTGGCCGACCGGATCTCCGCCGTCTTCGTCCCCGTCGTCATCCTGATCGCGCTCGGCACCCTGATCGGCTGGCTGCTGGTCTCCGACAGCCCCACCGAGGCGTTCACCGCCGCCGTCGCGGTGCTGATCATCGCCTGCCCGTGCGCCCTGGGCCTGGCCACCCCGACCGCGTTGATGGTCGGCACCGGGCGCGGTGCGCAGCTGGGGATCCTGATCAAGGGCCCGGAGGTGCTGGAGTCGACCCGGCGGGTGGACACCGTCGTCCTGGACAAGACCGGGACCGTCACCACCGGCCGGATGACCCTGCTCGCCGTCCACACCGCCGAAGGCGTCACCGAGACCGAGGCACTGCGCCTGGCGGGTGCGGTGGAACACGCCTCGGAGCACCCGATCGGTGCCGCCGTCGCCGCGGCCGCCGCCCAGCGCGTGGGCGCCCTGCCGCCGGTGGAGGGCTTCGAGAACGTCCCCGGCCTCGGGGTGCGGGGCGTCGTCGAGGGCCACCGGGTGGTCGCCGGCCGCGAGGCGCTGCTGACCGGGTGGGAGCTCGCGCCGGCGCTGGCCGGGGCCAAGGCCGCGGCGGAGAGCGCCGGGCGGACGGCGATCGCGGTCGGCTGGGACGGCGCGGCGCGGGCGGTGCTGGAGGTCGCCGACGCGGTCCGGCCCACCAGCGCCGAGGCCATCCGCGAGCTGCGCGCCCTGGGTCTGCGCCCGGTCCTGCTGACCGGTGACAACCGGCTGGTCGCCGAGGCCGTGGCGGCCGAGGTCGGCATCGTCGCCACCGATGTGATCGCCGAGGTCCTCCCGCAGGACAAGGTGGACGCCGTCCGGGCCCTCCAGGCCGAGGGCCGGGTCGTCGCCATGGTCGGCGACGGCGTCAACGACGCCGCCGCCCTCGCCCGGGCCGACCTGGGGCTCGCGATGGGCACCGGCACCGACGCCGCCATCGAGGCGGGCGACCTCACCCTGGTGCGCGGCGATCTGCGCGCCGCCGCCGACGCCATCCGGCTCTCCCGCCGGACCCTGGCCACCATCAAGGGCAACCTGTTCTGGGCCTTCGGCTACAACGTCGCCGCCCTGCCGCTGGCGGCCGCCGGACTCCTCAACCCCGTGATCGCCGGCGCCGCGATGGCCTTCTCGTCCGTCTTCGTGGTCACCAACAGCCTCCGGCTGCGCCGCTTCCAGGCCGCCCCGGACCGGCCCTGAGACCCTGGGCCCCGGAGTCCCAGAAGCCCGGAGACCCGGGCCCCGAAAACCCGGACCCGACGGCCGAGGGGCCCGCCACCGCAAGCGCGGTGGCGGGCCCCTCGGCCTGTTCCCGGGCGCTCAGCGCCCGAGCAGCTCCCCGCCGTTGCAGTGCAGGATCTCGCCGGTGATGAAGCCGGCCTCGGGCGAGGCCAGGAAGTAGACCGCCGCCGCGACCTCGCCGGCCTCGCCGATCCGGCCGAGCAGCGTCCGGGCCGCCCGGCGGGACACCTCGGCCTCGTCCAGCCGCGGGCCGAAGAACTCGGTGCCCGCCACGGTGCCCGGGGCGACGATGTTCGCCGTGATGCCCGAGGTGCCGAGCTGGGCGGCCAGGAAGTGGTTCCACGCGTGCAGCGAGGCCTTGGCGGCCCCGTACGAGCCGGCGCCGCTCAGCGCCGCGATCGAGCTGACCGTGACCACCCGGCCCGCACCGGGGGTGAGCCGGTCGCGGATCGACTCGGTGAGCAGGACCACGGTCAGGACGTTGCGCTCGAAGTCGCCGCGCCAGCGGGCCAGCAGGGCGTGCGGCCCGCCGCCGATCACGGTCTCCCGGCTGCCGGCGTTGTTCACCAGCACGTCGATCCGGTCCGGCAGTTCACCGAGCACCGCCTCGACGTCGTCGGGATCGGCGAGGTCGCGCACCAGCGGGGTGACGTTCGGTCCGAGGTCGGCCGCGGCCCGTTCGAGCACCGCCCGCCGGCGGCCGACGATCACGACCTGTTCGCCCGCCTCGGCGAACCGCCGCGCCACTTCGTACCCGATCCCCGTGCCACCGCCGGTGACAACCACGTTCCTGGCCATCTGCGCACTCCCTCCCCAGTTCCGCCGCCACGCTGCGAGGGTGCGGGACGGTCCGTACCGGAATGCCACGATTCCTATCACGCTCGGTTGCCGTGACTGCGGGGAGGGTGACGTTGCGGCCGCCGGAAGGTGTGATAAGGGCGGGCCACGGCCCGCACACGGAGCGTGGCGAGAGGCAGGTCACACCCCCCGGGCGTAACTTCTCGCACCCTGATACGTCTTAGGTTGGTAGTGCGGCAGTTTTTCGGTGGGCGGCGACGTGGCGAACGGCATCACGTCACCGCACGACCACCACTGCCGCCGACGGGGCTCCGGCGGGCCCCGGGACGGTCGCCGACTGTTGGCGGCCTTCGCGCACGGCGCCGGGGTGTGGCGGGTCTGGGACGCTTTGAGCGGCCGTCCCCGGCTGCGGCCGCCCCGGAGTCGTGCGCTGTACGTCTCCCACCCTCGCGCGGGACGGCGAAGGGCCCGGCCGCGCAGTGCGGCCGGGCCCTTGCAGGTCCTGCGTCAGCGGGCCTCGAGGCCCACGTAGTCGCGGATCGCGGTGCCGGTGTAGATCTGGCGCGGACGGCCGATCCGGCTGGTCGGGTCGTTGATCATCTCGTGCCAGTGGGCGATCCAGCCCGGCAGCCGGCCGAGGGCGAACAGCACGGTGAACATGCTGGTCGGGAAGCCCATGGCGCGGTAGATCAGGCCGGTGTAGAAGTCCACGTTCGGGTAGAGCTTGCGCGAGACGAAGAAGTCGTCCTGGAGCGCGTGCTCCTCCAGCTTCAGCGCGATGTCGAGCAGCTCGTCGGACTTGCCGAGCTGGCCGAGCACCTCGTGCGCCAGCAGCTTGACCTGCGCGGCGCGCGGGTCGAACGCCTTGTACACGCGGTGGCCGAAGCCCATCAGCTTGACGCCGTCCTCGCGGTTCTTCACCTTGCGAATGAACGCGTCGACGTCGCCGCCGTCCTTCTGGATGCTCTCCAGCATCTCCAGCACGGCCTGGTTCGCACCGCCGTGCAGCGGGCCCCAGAGCGCCGAGATGCCGGCCGAGATCGAGGCGAACTGGTTGGCGTGGCTGGAGCCCACCAGGCGGACGGTGGAGGTCGAGCAGTTCTGCTCGTGGTCCGCGTGCAGGATCAGCAGCTTGTCCAGCGCGTTGACGACGACCGGGTTGAGCTCGTAGTCCTCGGCGGGGACCGCGAAGGTCATCCGCAGGAAGTTCTCGACGTAGCTCAGGTCGTTGCGCGGGTAGACGAACGGCTGGCCGACCGACTTCTTGTACGCGTAGGCCGCGATCGTCGGGAGCTTCGCCAGCAGGCGGACCGTCGACAGGTGGCGCTGGGCGGCGTCGAACGGGTTGTGGCTGTCCTGGTAGAAGGTGGACAGCGCGCCGACCACCGAGGACAGCATCGCCATCGGGTGGGCGTCACGCGGGAAGCCCTGGTAGAAGCGCTTGACGTCCTCGTGCAGCAGGGTGTGCTGGGTGATCTCGCGGTTGAACTCCGACAGCTGGTCCGCCGTCGGCAGCTCGCCGTTGATCAGGAGGTACGCGGTCTCGATGAAGCTGCCCTGCTCGGCGAGCTGCTCGATCGGGTAGCCGCGGTACCGCAGGATGCCGTTGTCACCGTCCACGAAGGTGATCGCGGACTTGTACGCGGCGGTGTTACCGAAGCCGTTGTCCAGGGTGACCAGGCCGGTCTGCGGGAGCAGCTTCGAGATGTCGAAGCCGGCGTTGCCCGCAGTGCTCTCGACGACGGGGTACTCGTACTCGCCGTCCTGGTACCGCAGTACTACCGAGTTGTCGCTCACGTCTTCCTCACCGACGAAATGAATCCTCTTCCAAGGTGCCCTGACTGTCTCTACCATCCCCCATCTGGCGGACAGCCGCGCACCCGGGGTGGCCCGAAAGGGACCACCCCTACAAAACCTGCCGCCGCAGCCGGTACGAACCGGACAAGATCGGCACCACCCCAGGCTCTGCCGTAAATCTCTTCACGTCAAGAGAACAATAGAGGCAACCATCCGTTGGAGAATCATCCAGTCGCCAGCCGGTGATCCAGCGCGGCGTGCCTCCTACCTGCGCTGACGGTGCGAACGGCCTGCCCGATCGCCTTCCGTGACCCCACCAGCACTACCAGTTTCCGCGCCCTGGTCACGGCCGTGTAGAGCAGGTTCCGTTGGAGCATCGTCCACGCGGACGTGGTGACCGGAATCACCACCACGGGGTACTCGCTCCCCTGCGACCGGTGGATCGTCACCGCGTACGCGTGCGCCAGCTCGTCCAACTCGTCGAAGTCGTAGGGCACCTCCTCGTCCTCGTCGGTGACCACCGTCAGCCGCTGGTCGTCCACGCTCAGCGAGGCCACCACTCCCACTGTGCCGTTGAAGACACCGTTGCGCCCCTTGTCGTAGTTGTTGCGGATCTGGGTGACCTTGTCCCCCACCCGGAACGTCCGCCCGCCGAACCGCCGCTCCGCCACCCCCTCCCGGGCCGGCGTCACCGCCGCCTGCAGCAGCGTGTTCAGGTTCCCCGCGCCCGCCGGCCCCCGGTGCATCGGCGCCAGCACCTGGACGTCCCGGCGCGCGTCGAAGCCGAACCGCTGCGGGATCCGCCGGGCCACCACGTCCACCGTCAGCCCGGCCGCCCGCTCGGCGTCGTCCTCCACGAACAGGAAGAAGTCCGGCAGGCCCTCCGTCAGCGGCGGCAGCCCCTCGTTGATCCGGTGCGCGTTGGTCACCACGCCCGACTGCTGCGCCTGCCGGAAGATCCTGGTCAGCCGCACCGACGGGATCGGCCCGCCGTCGGCCAGCAGGTCCCGCAGCACCTCGCCGGCCCCCACCGACGGCAGCTGGTCCACGTCCCCCACGAACAGCAGGTGCGCACCCGGCGCCACCGCCTTGACCAGCTTGTTCGCCAGGATCAGATCCAGCATCGACGCCTCGTCCACCACCACCAGATCGGCGTCCAGCGGGCGGTCCCGGTCGTAGGCCGCGTCCCCGCCCGGCCTCAGCTCCAGCAGCCGGTGCACCGTCGAGGCCTCCACCCCGGTCAGCTCCGCCAGCCGCTTCGCCGCCCGGCCGGTCGGCGCCGCCAGGACGACCTTCGCCCGCTTCGCCAGCGCCAGCGTCACGATCGACTTCACCGTGAACGACTTGCCGCAGCCCGGACCGCCCGTCAGCACCGCCACCTTCTCGGTCAGCGCCAACCGCACCGACTGCTCCTGCTCCGGCGCCAGCTCCGCCCCGGTCCGCTTCGCCAGCCACCCCAGTGCCGCCGGCCAGTCCACGTCCGCGAACCACGGCATCCGGTCCGAGTCCGAACGCAGCAGCCGCAGCAGCTGGTTGGCCAGCGAGATCTCCGCCCGGTGGAAGGGCACCAGGTACACCGCGGAGATCGGCTCACCGCCCTCCCCCGGCACCGACTCGCGCACCACCCCCTCCGTGGCCACCAGCTCCGCCAGGCAGTCGATCACCAGCCCCACGTCCACCTGGAGCAGCTTCACCCCGTCCGCGATCAGCCGCTCCTCCGGCAGGTAGCAGTGCCCCTGGTCGCTGCTCTGCGACAGTGCGTACTGCAGGCCCGCCTTCACCCGCTCCGGGCTGTCGTGCGGAATGCCCACCGCCTGCGCGATCCGGTCCGCCGTCAGGAAGCCGATGCCCCAGACGTCCGAGGCCAGCCGGTACGGCTCGTTCTTCACCACCCCGATCGAGCCGTCCCCGTACTGCTTGTAGATCCGCACCGCGAGCGACGTCGACACGCCGACCCCCTGCAGGAAGACCATCACCTCCTTGATGGACTTCTGCTCCTCCCAGGCCGCCGCGATCTTCTTGGTCCGCTTCGGCCCCAGGCCCGGCACCTCGATCAGCCGGCCCGGCTCGTTCTCGATGACCTCCAGGGTGTCCACCCCGAACTGCTCCACGATCCGCTCGGCGAACCGCGGCCCGATCCCCTTGATCAGCCCCGAGCCGAGGTAGCGCTGGATGCCCTGGATCGTCGCGGGCAGCACCGTCGTGTAGTTCTCCACCACGAACTGCTTGCCGTACTGCGGATGCGACCCCCACCGCCCGTGCAGCCGAAGCGACTCCCCCGGCTGCGCCCCCAGCAGAGCGCCCACCACCGTCAGCAGATCGTTCGCACCCCGCCCGGTGTCCACCCGGGCGACCGTGTAGCCCGTCTCCTCGTTGGCGTACGTGATCCGCTCCAGCACGCCCTCGACCTGAGCGAGCTGGCGCGGCAGCGGCGTCTGGGCCGCCTGCGTCTGCCTGGCCACCGGGCCCCCTTACCAGTGCGGGTGCAGTTTCGCTACGCACCGTACCGCCCGGGTGCGACACCGGGCGTCCTGGTGCCAGGCTGGAGGGGCAACGGGGGGCGCCGTCCCCGCCCGTGCCCCGCCGCGACGGGCCCGCCCAAGGAGCACCGCCACCATGCTCAGCACCGCCTTCACCGCCGGCTCGCCCAACTGGCTCGACCTCGCCAGCCCGGACACCGCCGCGTCCGCGGCCTTCTACGGCACCGTCTTCGGCTGGACCTTCGCCACCGCCGGGCCCGAGGCCGGCGGCTACGGCTTCCTCCAGCAGGACGGCCGCACGGTCGCCGCGCTCGGCCCGCTCACCGACCACACCGCCCACCCCGCCTGGACGATCTACTTCTGCACCCGCGACGCCGACCGGACCACCGCGCTGGTCGACGCGGCCGGCGGCACGGTCCGCTTCGCCCCGTTCGACGTCTTCAGCAGCGGCCGCATGGCGGGCTACATCGACCCCGCCGGTGCCGAGTTCGCCGTCTGGCAGCCGCACGACACCCGCGGCCTGGACGCCGTCACCGAGCAGGGGACGTTCTGCTGGGCCGAGTGCTACAGCGTCGACGCCGAGGCGGCGAAGGCCTTCTACCGCGGCGTGTTCGGCTGGCAGGAGCAGGACGTCCCGCTCGGCGACGTGACCTACACCGTCCTCACCCCGGCCGGCGGCGGCACCGACGACGCGCACGGCGGCATCCTGCAGCTCGGCCCCGACCGGACGGCCGCCGGCACCACCTCGCACTGGCTCCCCTACTTCGAGGTCGCCAACGTGGACGCCGCCCTCGCCCTGGCCGGTCAGCTGGGCGCGACCGTCCGGATCCCCGCGACGGACGTGCACGGCGTCGGCCGCCTCGCCCAGCTCACCGACCCGCACGGCGCCGTCTTCGCCGTCATCACCAGCGCGCTGCCCGGCGAGTGACGCCGGATCACCTCATCGCTCCGCCTCCGGGGGCGCCCTCCGGTCCGCCTCCGGAGGGCCACCCCGAGGGCCGCTGCGGGCCCTCTGCGGCTCTCGAAGGCCCAGGGTGAGGCACTGAAGCGCCGGGCCCGCCCTCCGGTGCCCCACGGGCCCGCCTAGGCTGTGATCATGACCGACCTGACGATCCGCCGCGCCACCGCCGACGACCTGCCGGCGATAGTGGCCATGCTCGCCGACGATCCCCTGGGCGCCGCCCGCGAGAGCCCCGACGACCTCACCCCGTACCGCACCGCCTTCGCCCGCATCGACGCCGACCCGCACCAGCACCTCGTCGTCGCCGAGCGGGACGGCCGGACCATCGGAACGCTCCAGCTGACCGTCGTCCCCGGGCTCTCCCGCAAGGGCTCCACCCGCACCATCATCGAGGCGGTCCGGATCCACGCGGACGAGCGCGGCACCGGTCTCGGCACCGACCTGATCCGGTGGGCGGTCGACCGCTCCCGCGAGCTCGGCTCCGACCTCGTCCAGCTCACCTCCGACGCGACCCGGACCGACGCCCACCGCTTCTACGAGCGGCTCGGTTTCGTCCCCTCGCACCTGGGCTTCAAGCTCGCGCTGTAATTCCGGCCGGCTCCTCCGGCTCGTTCCTGCTGCCGTTCCACATCGGCCCGGAAACGCAAAGAACCCCCCGATCCGGATGGATCGGGGGGTTCTTCACAATGATTGTTCGGCGGCGTCCTACTCTCCCACAGGGTCCCCCCTGCA
>NZ_JBSFNM010000054.1:0-63752 GCF_053587085.1 Kitasatospora sp. NPDC003701 | reverse complement strand
GTTTTATTTTTGTGTAATGTGTATTGGGGGGGCCGGGCCCCCCCGCCCCCCCCCCCACCGCTGCGGGGGTCGTCGGGTCAGCTGGGGGCGCTGCCCGCGGGGGCGGGGCAGGGCGGGAGGGTCGAGGGCGAGACGGTCGCGCAGGTCGCCGTCGCCGCCGCCGACCGGGACGCCGCGGTCGTCGTGCCCGTGGCCGTCGCGGTCGTGGTGCCCGTGGCCGTCGCCGTGTTCGCGGTGGCCGTCGCCGTGGACGGCGTCACGCTCGCCGTGGGCGGGCCCGACGTGCTCGGAGCCGAGGACGAGGCGGTCGCGGCGGACGAGGTCGCCGTGGAGGCCGACGCCGAGCCGGTGCTCGCCGAGGACGACGGCCCGGACGGCGAGGACGAGGAGCTGGAGGCCGAGGCCGACCCGGTCGAGGGCCCGGTCGAGCCCGAGGTCGAGCCGGAACTGGGACCGGAGGTCGAGGGCGAGCCCGAACCCGAGGTACTGGCCGAGGTGGCGCCCGACACCGACGCGGACGGGGAGACCGGCGGCATCGGCGCGGCCGGCGGAATGCCCGGCGCCAGCTCCCTCGGCGGCTGGACCGGCCGGTCCTCCACGGTGACCTGTCCGGTCAGCCGGGCGAACCAGCCGCCGGTGGAGACGTTCACCAGGATGAACTCGGTCACCGGCTTCGGCGCCGGCGCCACGACGACCAGCGAGGCCGGCTGGAAGCCGGTCCAGGACTTGCCGGTGTACTTGGCGTCGGTCACCAGCTCCGGCGGCTTCAGCGGGTTCCCGCAGCCGCAGCGCACCCGCGGCACGCCCTGCGCGTCCACCAGGACGGAGGTGCCGGCCTGCAGCACCGACTGGTAGGCGACCGCCACCCCGCCCTTGTAGCCGTGGTTGGTCACCCGGGTGTCCACCCGCAGGTACGCCGAGGTCAGCGAGCGGATGTAGCCCGGGGTGGAGGACTGCTCGATCCCCTGGGCGGAGGCCCAGGCCTTGCCGGAGTCCCCGGTCGACGTCATCGAGATCAGCTTTTCCTTGTCGCAGGCCGGCTTGGACATCGACCCCGCGTAGAGCCCGGCGGACGAGCCCTGCACGGTGTGGATGCCGGCCGGCGAGGCCGCGGCGGTGGTCTTCGTGCCGCCGGTCGGCTCGACGGGGGCGGTGGTCTTCGTGCCGCCGGTCGGCTTGGCGGGGGCGGCGGAGGTCGGCTCGGGAGCGGAGACGGCGGTGGTCTCCACCGACTGGGTGAACGGTGCCGCCCCCGGATCGCTCGGCGACTGGAGCGCCACCTCGTTGGCGGCGGGGATGGCGTCGTTGGCCGGTCCGCCACCGCCGGTGCTGTTGACGATCACCACCGTCGCCACCACGGCCACCACGGCGGTGCCCGCGACCAGCGCCAGCTTCTTGCCGGAGCGCCACCACGGCGTCGGACGCCCGCCGCCCGGCCCGCCCGGCGCACCGCCGGAGGAGCTCCCGGACGAGCCGCCCGGCCCGGAGGGCCCGGACGGGGGAACGGACGGCGGCCCCGGGGGGCCGCTCGACGGAGGCCCGGAGAGCGGGCCGGACGGGGGGCCGGACGGCGGTCCGAACGGCGGCCCGGAGGGGGGTTGGGAACTCATCGAGGCTCCGTTTCGCGGGCGGCCGGCGAAACGGCCGGCACAGAAGGCTCCTGCCACTGGCTTCCATTTCTGCCCCCGCCGGGCATCCGCCGCAACAGCACGCCGTCGCCGGGTCGCGGTGCGTACGCAGCGCGCGCCGACGCGTCCTGGGTGACGCTGGACCCAGACCCGAGGGGGGCACCCGAGTCGACCAGGAGCCCGCATGCCACAGGAGCCCACCAGCACGGCGCCCGGCCCGCCCGGTGTACTGCGCGGCTGGCTGGACGCCCTCGCGGTCGTCCTCGCCGGGCTCGCCGCGATGGCGGCAGTGGCCGCGCTCGGCCTCTGGGCCGCCGGCGCCGACACGCTGCCGGGCGGCGGGTTCCCCTCCGTCCTGGCCGGCGCGCTGGCGCTCGCGGTCGGCGGCTCCGTGCAGCTCGACGGCGGCGCGGGCTTCTTCGCCCACGTGGACGCGGGGATCACCGCGATGCCGCTGAGCGTCGGACTGGTCGGCGCCCTGGTCATGGCGGAGGTGTTCCTGCGCCAGCTGCGCTTCCGGGCGGTCGCCGGAGGCACCGAACTGCTCGGCCGGGTGGCCCGGACGGCGGCCGTCTGGGTGGTGGCCCTCGTGCTGATCACCCTCGCCGCCCGGCACACCTTCGTCGTCCCGCTCGGCAACGACCTCGTCCAGCAGCTCGGCGGCGCCCTCGGGCTGACGCCGGAGATCGGCTTCCACGCGGAGGCGGCGAGCACCATCGGCCTCGGGCTGCTCTGGCTGCTGGTGGTGCTGGCGATCACCTTCGCGGTCTCCCGGCGGGCGCCGCTGCCGCGCGGCCTGGTGCCGTTCCAGCAGGCCGTCCGGCCGGCCGCGTTCGCGATGCTGCTGGTGCTGCTCGTCTGTGTGGTGATCGGACTGGTGGCGGGCCTGCTCACCGCCGTCGTGCACGGCAACGCCAAGGAGACGCTGGCCGTCCTCCTGCTGGCGCTGCCCAACCTGGTCTGGCTCGCCCTCGGGCTGGGGATGGGCGCCCAGTGGCACGGCCACCTGGTCGGGGCGCTCGGCCTGCCGGTGCCGCAGTCGCTGGCCGACGTGATGCGCGGGCCGGACGGGCAGCAGGCCACCATCAGCCTGAGCACCCTCGCGGAGCAGGACGCCCGCGCCTGGTTGCTGCTGCCGCTGGCGGCCGTGCTGCTGCTGGCGGCGGGCTTCCTCACGGCGTACCGCTCGCCGCGCGGGGTCCGGCTCTGGCAGCACGCCGTCCGGCTGGGCGCGGCGGCGGCCGTGACCATGCTGCTGGTGGGCGTCTGGTCCCGGGTCTCCGCGGACTACGGCCTCTCGGTGCTCGGCGTCGGCGTCGGCGAGGGCGGGCTGGGTGACCTCCTCGGCTCCGTCCTCGGCGACAGCAACCCGGTCTCGGACCTCGGCGGCGGGTCGCTCACGCTCAGCCCGCAGCTCTGGGTGGCGGTGCCGCTGGCCGCGGTCTGGGGCGTGGTCGCCGGTCTGCTGGGCGGTCTGCTGGCGGCCGGTCGGGGCCGGCGCGGCGAGATCGCGGCGGACGAGGGCTGAGGCCGACACCCGGGGCCGTGACCGGCCGGCGCCTCACCGCGCCCGGGGGGCCGGGGCCTCCCCCGGCCGGCGCGCTCACCGCGCCCGGGGGAAGACGACCGGGGCCGCCCAGGGCGGTGGCTCGGGCACGGGGGGCGAGGCGCCCGGCGCACCGGGGCCGTAGGCCGGGAGCACCTGGGTGGGCGGTCCGTCCGCCTGCCACGTGCCGACGGCGTGGCCGGGGGCGGCGGCGGTGGCGGTCCGCAGCTCGGCCACGAACTCCAGGCAGCTGGTGTACCGCTGTTCGGGTGATTTGGCGAGCGACCGGGACACCACGGAGTCCACCTCGGCCGACAGGTCGGGGCGGTGGTCGCGCAGCGTCGGCGGCGGGTCGTTGAGATGGGCCCAGAGCAGGGCGAGGTCGCTCTCCCGGCGGAACGGCGGCGTCCCGGCCAGCATCTCGAAGACCACGCACCCCAGGCTGTACTGGTCGCAGCGGCCGTCCAGCGGCCGCCCGGAGATCTGCTCGGGCGCCGCGTAGTCCAGGGTGCCGACGATCTGGCCGACGTTGGTCAGGCCGCTGAGCGAGAGCGACTTCTTGGTGAGGCCGAAGTCGGCCAGGTACAGGTGCTCCGGGTGCTCGCTGTCCGTCCCCGCGGCGACCAGCACGTTGCCGGGCTTGACGTCCCGGTGGACCAGGTCGTGGTCGTGCGCGGCGTCCAGCGCGGAGCCGATCTGCAGGGCCAGCCGGGCCGCCCGCTCGACCGTGAACGCGCTGCCCCGGTTCATCAGGTCCCGCAGGTCGCCGCCCTCGACGAAGCGCATCGCGATGAACAGGATGCCGTCGGCCTCGCCCGCCTCGAACACCGGGATGATGTGCGGGTGGTCGATCGCCGCGGCGGCCTCCGACTCGTGGATGAACCGCTGCCGGAACACCTCGTTGCGGGCGAGCTCGGGCGCCAGCAGCTTCACCGCGACCGTCCGGCCCAGCCGCAGGTCCTTCGCGCGGTAGACGACGGCCATCCCGCCCCGCCCGATCTCCGCCTCCAGGCGGTAGCCGGCCACCCGTCGGCCGACCATGCCGGACGGCAGACTGCGGGCCTCCGCCGAATCCGGGTCGGCGCGGGGCGGTCGTGCGGTGGGCTCCCCGCCGCCGGGCCGGTCCGGGGGGATCACGGGTCACCCGTCCGGGTCGGCTCGTACTCGCTCGGAGTCGGGCTCGGGGTCGGGCTCGGGCCGGGTGACGCACCGGGCGCCGGGCCGGTGGTCGCACCGGGTGCCGCGGCGGGTGCTGCGGCGGCTCCTGCGCCGGGGGTGGCGTGAGGCCGTCCGGGGGCCGCGTACGTCTGCAGCTGGAGGCCGTCGCAGTAGCACCAGCGGTCGTGCACCGGGTCGAACACCCAGAGCGCCTCGCCGTCGACGACCAGCCCGATCCGCAGGCCGCGGGCCCGGTCCCGGAAGGCCTCCAGGTCGGTGCTGCCGGCGGCGAGGTCCTCCAGCAGCGCCCGGTAGCGGGCCAGCGCGCCCTCCGCCTCGGCCAGCGCCGGTCTGGGGTCGGCCGTCCGGGCCGGCGGGCCGGTGGCGTCCGGCGGGGCGTCGGGGAGGTTGATCAGCAGCCGGCCGTCCACCCAGGTGGTCCAGCCGTTGGAGCAGAGCACGTGCCCCCAGTCGCCCTGCCGGCCGATCAGCCGGACGGGCAGCAGCGGGTCCAGCCGGGCCGACGGCTGCGCCGGGTCCGGGGCCGCCCACGTGGCCATCCCGTCGGGCGGGGCGACATGGGTCGGGCGGAACACGAGTTCGTCCATGGGCTCCGTCCATCCGGGCGCTTCACTTCCGCACGATCACTTCCGCATGATCGCCGGCTCCTGCCGGCGCAGCAGTGCCAGTACGGCGCCGCCCAGCACCACCGCGAGGCCCACCAGGATGCCCAGGCAGCGCAGCCAGCTGGTGCGGTCGGGACGGAACAGCGGATCCGCGGTGATGGCGGTCGGGAAGACCGTGTGCAGGTCGACGGTCTGGGCCATCGCGGCCAGACCCCAGCGCGACGGCACCAGCCAGGCGAACTGCTCCAGGCCGGGCACCCCGTGCAGCTTCAGCATGGCGCCGCTGAAGACGATCTGCACCACCGAGAGGAGCACCAGCATCGGCATGGTGGCCTCCTCCTTGCGGACCAGTGCCGAGACCAGCAGGCCGAGCATCATCGCCGAGAAGGAGAGCATCGCGACGGCCAGGATCAGCTCGACCAGCGGCGGCAGCACGACGCCGCTGTGCACCTGCACCCCGGTGGGCAGGGTCGGGCTGAGGTCCACCCCGGCCAGGCCGACGGTGGTCAGCACGGCGGCCTGGGCCACCGTGATCGTGCCGAGCACCACCACCTTGGAGACCAGGTACGCCGATCTGGAGAGCCCGACCACCCGCTCGCGCTGGTAGATCGGCCGTTCCTTGACGATCTCGCGCACCGCGTTGGCGGAGCCGGTGAGCAGGCCGCCGATGCAGAGGGTGAGCACCACGTTGATGGCGTTGTCGGAGGAGATCCGGGAGCCGGCCATCGCCCGGCACATCACGCCGATGATGAAGGGCAGGGCGATCATCACGGTGAGGAAGAGCCGGTCGGCCGCCAGCACGGCCGTGTAGCGGCGCACCAGGGTGGCCAGCTGGGAGAACCAGCCCTGCGGCTTCTCCGGCCCGATCGGACTGCCGGCGGCCGCGGCCGGGGCCGGGTACCCGGCGGGGACGGCCGGCACCGCGCCGGCGGCCACGTACCGCTGGTACTGCGGGGACTCGCGGAACCGGCGCTGCCAGGCGGCGTGGTCCTCGCTCTCGAACGCCTCGAAGGCCTCCGGCCACTCGGTGTAGCCGAAGAAGTCCAGCGCCTCGCCGGGCGGGCCGTAATAGGCGGTGCGCCCGCCCGGGGCCAGCACCAGCAGCCGGTCACAGACCGACAGGCTCAGCACGCTGTGGGTGACCACGACGACCGTGCGGCCGTCGTCGGCGAGGCCGCGCAGCATCGTCATCACCGAGCGCTCCATCCCCGGGTCCAGCCCGGAGGTGGGCTCGTCCAGGAAGAGCAGCGAGGGCTTGGTGAGCAGCTCCAGGGCGACGCTCACGCGCTTGCGCTGGCCGCCGGAGAGGCTGGAGATCACCAGGTCGGCCCGGCTGTCCAGGCCGAGTTCGTGGATCACCTCGTCGACCCGGGCCTCCCGCTCCTGCTTGGTGGTGTCGCCGGGGAAGCGCAGTTCGGCCGCGTAGGAGAGCGCGCGGCGGACGCTGAGCTGGGTGTGCAGGATGTCGTCCTGCGGCACCAGGCCGATCCGGCGGCGCAGCTCGGCGTAGTCGCGGTAGAGGTCGCGCCCGTCGTACAGGACGGTGCCCTCGTCGGCCGGACGCAGCCCGGTGAGGGCGTTGAGCAGGGTCGACTTGCCGGCGCCGCTCGGGCCGGCCACCGCGAGCAGGGCCTTCTCGGCCAGCGGGAAGCCGACGCCGTCCAGCAGCACCCGGTGGTCGGGGCCGACCCGGACCACCAGGCCCTGGACGTTGAGCGAGATCTCGCCGGTGTCGGTGTACTCGACCAGCTCGTCACCGGACAGGCAGAACGCGGAGTGACCGATGCCGACGATGTCGGCCGGGCCGACCGGGGCCCGGGCCACCGGGCGGCCGTTGAGGTAGGTGCCGTTGTGGCTGGAGAGGTCGACGATCTCGTGGCCGCCGTCGGGGAGGGTGCGCAGCTCGGCGTGGTGGCGGGAGACCACCAGGTCGTCCAGGACGAGGTCGTTGTCGCCGGCCCGGCCGATCCGCACCGTGCGGTCCGGCAGCCGGATGATCGCGCTGGGTTGCCGGAACACACCGGAGGCCTGCGGGGCGATCAGCGACGGCCGCTCGCGGGCGTCCGTCACGGGCAGTCCGGCGAAGGTCGCGGACGGGCCGTCGGCGGGGCTGCCGAACCGCAACCGGGTGCCGGGCCCGACGTCCTCGTGCTCGATCCGGCGGCCGTCGGCGAAGGTGCCGTTGGTGCTGCCGACGTCGTCCAGCAACCAGTGGCCGTCGCTGGTGTGCAGCACCGCGTGGTGCCACGAGACCCGCGGGTCGTCGAGGACGATCTCGCTCGTCGGGTCGCGGCCGACGTGGTACGACCGGCCAGGATCGATCAGCTGCGAATCCCGGTCGGTGACGAGTACCAGAGGCGGCGCGACGGGCGCGCCAGCGCGCTCTCCCATGGTTCGGAGTCTAGTCCGGCCGGGGCGACCCGGCTTTCCGGTGCGGCCCGGCGGCGGGCCGTCCAGGAAGTGGACTGGACCACTGGATCCCGACCGGGCCGCTGCCCTATCGTGTGGCCCAATCGTCCGGCGCCGCTGCCTCATCGTCCGGAGCGGTTGCCCCGCCGTCCGGAACGATCCGGACCGCCCCCCCGCGAGCCCCTGGATGGACCGATGAGCCTCTGGCCGCAGTTGCGCGACTCCCGGCTCGTCCGGGCCGGCCGGGCCCCGGGCACCCTCCTGCGCTGCGGGCTGATGGACACCATGCTGGCCGACCTCTCGGTCTCGGTGGTCCTCTTCTTCGAGCGGACCCTGGACGAGGACCGGCTCGCCGCCGGCCTCGCCCGGGCGCTGGCGCAGGTCCCGGTCTTCGCCGGCCGACTGCGCACCGTCGGCGACGAGTTGACCGCCGTCTGCGACGACTCCGGTGTGCCGATGGACAGTTACGACGTCGACGGCACGCTCGCGGAGGCGATGGGCCGGGTCACCTCGGCCGGCGCCGCCCTGGTCGACCCGGTGGACGCCCCGGCCGCCCGCACCGGCGGCGTCCCGCTGCTCACCGTCCGGATCACCCGGCCCTCGGCCGGCGGCACGGTGCTGGGCTGCTCCTGGCACCACGCGATCGGGGACCTGCAGAGCTTCATGCTGCTGATGCGGGCCTGGTCCGCCGCGGTGGAGGGCGAGGAGCTGCCCGAGGCCGAACTGGTCGAGGACCAGGACGCCCTGCTGGACAAAGTGCTGCCCGCCGAGGACTGCGGGCGGCCCGGGTTCCGGCTGCCCGGCCCGGGCGAGGCCGCCGTGCTGGCCCGCGAGGTGGCGGCCGGGCCGCGCGCCAACCGGACCGTCCAGCTGTACTTCGGCGAGGCCGAGCTCGCCCGGATGCGCGAGGAGTTCAGCGCGCAGGCGGGCCGAAGACTCTCCGCCGGCGATGTGCTCTGCGCCCATGTCGTCGGCACCATCAGGGCGTTGGACGAGGACGGCGAGACCCGCTGGCTGACCGTCCCGGTCAACGCGCGCCGCCCGCTCGGCCTGCCGCCGACCCTGGTCGGCAACCTGCTGGGGGACATCCACCTGCCGCACGCACCGCAGGACGGCCCGGCGGCCCTGGCGGCCGCGCTCCGGTCGGCGCTGGAGGGCTTCGCGGGCGAACACCTCAACCTCCGCTCCAACCTGGGCTTCCTGGAGGCGATCGGGCGGGCCCGGCTGCGCGACTGCGTACCGCTCGGCTTCGACCCGGAGCACCGCCGGTTCAGCTTCTCCAACTGGAGCCGGTTCGGCGCGTACGAGGTCTCCTTCCAGGGGCACCGGCCGGTGTTCTTCAGCCCGGCCGCCAACTACCCGCTGCCGTGGGTCTCCTGGACGGTCGAGGGCTTCCACGGGGCCGGCTCGCTCACCACCGTGGTGCTGCCGGCGCGGCTGGCCGCCCGGCTGCGCGGCGCCGAGGGGCGGGCGGCGCTGCACCGCTTCCGCGACCCGGCCGACGTCCTGCCCGCGCTGGCCGCCGCCGTTCCGAAGGTGCTCTGAGGCACCGGCCGCACGGCGTGCCCACGCCGATGGGGGAGAGGGCCGTCGGGCCGTCTCCCCCGGATCGCCGCGCGGTGCCGGTCAGACCGGGAAGGCCTCCTCGATCGCCGTCCAGAGCTGCACCCGGGCCTGCAGCGCGAGCCGGACGGTGTCGGCGCAGGCGGTCCACTTGGCGTCGTCCTCGCCGCAGAGGTCGATCAGCATCTGCATCGCCATCGGGGTGTGCTGCTCGCCGTCGACCTCGATGTGCCGGGCCAGGTAGTCCTTGAAGACGGTGAGCGCGCCGTCCGGGTCGTCGATCTTGATGACCTGGGCGAACATGTCGGGGATGAGGTCCTCGCGGCCGAAGGCGAACGCGGCCGCGCGGCAGTGCACCGGCGCGTTCTCGATGATCTCCCAGGTGGTCGTCGTGAAGTCGACGGCGGCCTGCGGCACCCCGGCGGTCTTCAGTGCCTCGGGCACCGGGGTGCCCGCGCGGAGCAGCTCCAGGAAGGCCTCGACCGGTGCCGGGTCGGCGCCGGCCTGCCGCATGCCCTCGACGTACAGCTCGAAGTGGCTGGTGAAGCCCTCGCCGAGCTCGTCGCTCTCCTCCACCAGCACGATGTCGTTGATCAGCCGGCGGCTGGCGGTCGGTCCGTTCGGGACCCAGGGCACGTCGACGCAGGTCAGCTCGCGCTGCAGGCTCTTCAGCAGCGACATGAAGTCCCACACGGCGAAGACGTGCCGGTCCAGGAAGGTGCGCACGTGCCCGATGCTGGTCAGGCCGCCGTAGACGGTGTGGCCGACCACCTCGCGGCGCAGCGGGTCGATGGCCTCCTGCAGACCGGTCAGGCCGGGGTGCGAACGGTCCCAGTGGTAACGGTTGTTGGACATGTGAAGCTCCTTCACGGGGGGAACGGGATTCTGCCACGAGGGGTGCGCGCCGGACAGGGGTCGCGCAGTCGCGGGGCAGCTTCCTGACAGGGGGTTACTTCGTGGTACCGGGCTGCTTCATGACGGCGCGCAGGGCGTGCCGCAGCTGCTCCCGGCCGGGCTGGAGGGCGCGGTCGAGGGCGGGGGCGAAGGGCAGCACCGCGCCGTCGGGGCGGGTGATCCGCCGGGGCGGGGCGATCAGCCGCATCTCCTCGGCGGCGGTGGCCAGCACCTCGGCGCCGATGCCGCAGCTGCGGTTGGAGTCGTCGACGACCACCAGCCGGCCGGTGCGCTCCAACGAGGCGGCGAGTGCCGCCCAGTCGAAGGGGTGCAGCGTGCGCGGGTCCAGGACCTCGACCGAGATCTCGTCGGCGAGCTCCGCCGCGACGGCCAGCGCGTCGTGCACCAGGTGGCCCACGGCGACCAGGGTGACGTCGGTGCCGGGCCGGTGCACGCGCGCCGAGCCGAGCGGGATCGGCTCCAGCGCCCAGGTCACGGTCTCGCGCACCGGCAGTGCGGCGGCCGGCGCGAACACCACCACCGGATCCGGGTCGCGCACGGCCGAACGCAGCAGGCCGTACGCGTCGGTCGGCGTGGCGGGCACCACGGTCTTCACCCCGGCGTGCGCGAACAGGCTGTACGGGTGGTCGGAGTGCTGGCCCGCCCAGCCGTCCCGGGAGCCGGAGCCGGGGACGACGCAGGTCAGCGGGACACCCGCCTGGCCGCCGGTCATCAGGGAGAACTTGTGGGCCTGGTTGACGAGTTGCTCGAAGACCAGGAACAGCAGCGAGGGGATCTGGAACTCGATGACCGGCCGCCGCCCGGACAGGGCCGCGCCGATCGCCATCGCGGTGAAGGCCTGCTCGGAGAGCGGGGTGTCGACGATCCGCTCCGGCCCGAACCGGTCGAGCAGCCCGAGGGTCGGGCCGGCCAGGCCGGCGCCGATGTCCTCGCCGAACACGCAGACGGCGGGGTCGGCGGCCAACTCATCGGCCAGCGCCCGGTTGAGCGCCTTGGTGTAGGAGAGCCTGGTCACAGCGTGGCCCCCGCCCGCGGTCGCCGTCCGTCGGCGTACAGGTAGTTCAACGCGCCCTCCGGGTCCGGGAGTTCGGAGGCGAGTGCGAATCGCTCGGCCTCCGCCAGCTCGGCCGCCACCGCCGCGTCGAGCTCGGCGGCGCCGGCCTCGCCGATCGCCGCGGCGGCGCGCGGCAGCGGGTCGCGGGCCCGCCAGTCGGCCACCTCCTCCGGGGTGCGGTAGCGCAGCTTCATCCGGCGCTCCATGGTGTGGTGGCCCTCGAAACGGTAGGTGCGGCACTCCAGGAAGCCCGGACCGCCGCCGGACCGCGCCCGGGCGACGGCCTCCTCCGCCGCGGTCCGGACGGCCTCGGTGTCCATCCCGTCGACGGTGACGGCGGGGATGCCGAAGGCGGCCGCCCGGCCGACCGCGGTGCCCGCGACGGCGGTGGCGGCGGGCAGCGTGGTCGCGTAGCCGTTGTTCTCGCAGACGAAGACCACCGGCAGCCGCCACATCGCGGCCAGGTTGAACGACTCCAGCAGGACGCCCTGGTTGAGCGCGCCGTCCCCGAAGAAGGAGACCGCCACCCGGTCGTCGCCGGCCTGCCGGGCGGCCCAGGCGGCGCCGACCGCGATCGGCGCACCGGCGCCGACGATGCCGTTGGCGCCCAGGATGCCCAGCGAGAGGTCGGCGGCGTGCATCGAGCCGCCCCGGCCGCGGTTCAACCCGTCGACGCGGCCGGCCAGTTCGGCGAGCAGCCGGCGGGGGTCGACGCCCCGGGCGAGCACGTGGCCGTGCCCGCGGTGGGTGGAGGTGAGCCGGTCGCCCGGGCCCAGCGCGGCGCACACGCCGACCGCGACCGCCTCCTGGCCGATGTAGGGGTGGATACCGCCGGTGATCACTCCGGACTTCACCAGGCCGAGCGCCAGCTCCTCGAAACCGCGGATCAGCCGGAGCATCCGGTACCGCTGCGCGGGCGTGCCGAGCGGAGCGGCCGCGGCGGCGTCGGTGCCGGCCGCCGCCGTCACGGGGCGCCCCGCCAGAGCGTCGGGCAGATCTCCGGGTCGGCGTAGTCCGGCCGGTCGTCGGCGGTGCGGCGGACCACCACGTCGTGGTTGTAGACCACCGTGCCGCCGTCCGGCCTGATGTGGCGGCGGTACTCGTTCGCCCCGTCCTGCAGGTGCAGCGAGACGGCGCGGCGCGGGGCGTCCGACAGGTTGGCGCCGCTGCCGTGGTAGGTGCGGCAGTGGTGGAAGCTGACGTGCCCGCGCGGGATCTCCATCGGGACCTTGCGCACCTGCTGCCCGTTGTGGTGCGCGTTGGCGGTCAGGATCGACTCCAGCTCGGAGCGGTCCCGGTGCGCGAAGTGGCGGGTGGAGTCCTCGCCGGAGTCCAGCTCGCGCCAGCGGTGGCTGCCGTCGATCATGGTGATGGTGCCGTTCTCCTCCCGGCAGTCGTGGAACGGGAGGAAGGCGGTGAGCATCCGGTCGGAGCTGGACGTCTGCCAGTAGTGCTTGTCGAAGTGCCAGGGCACCTGGTTGGTCGGCTCCCCGGGCACCGGCGGCTTGTAGATCAGTGTCGCCTGGAAGACCCGGATCTCCTCGGCCTCGGCGAGCAGCGCGGCGACGGCGCCCAGCAGCGGCTTGCGCAGGATCGCGCCGATGGCGTCGCTCTCGTAGTGCACGTAGTCGTTGTGCCGCTGGACCGGCCCGTGCGCGGGCTCCCAGGCGGCGAGGTTCGGCGGGCGGACGGGCAGTTCGCGGTCCCGGTGGCCCTCGTAGTACTTCTCGGTGGCGGCCTGCAGGGTGTCCAGCTCCTCGTCGCTGAACAGCCGGCGGGAGAGGTACCAGCCGTGTTCGAGGTAGCCGGCCACCTCCTCGGGGGTGGGCAGCAGTGCGCGCTCGGCGTCGGTCAGTCGGAACTCGGGTGCGGTGGTCATACCGTGGCCTCCTTCTGCGGGGCGGGAGTTGCTCAGACGGAGGCGGTGGAGTTCTGCCGCTCGACGGCCTCGTACAGGGCCTTGATGTTGGCGGTCCCGAAGGTGCCCGCGCCCTGGCGCTCGATCAGCTCCAGGAAGTAGGTGCGGCGCAGGTGGGTCGAGCGGAGGAAGATCTGGAACAGCTGCCCGCCGTGGTCCTGGTCGACCAGGACGTCGAGTTCGCGCAGCGTGTCCACCGGGATGGCCGTCCCGCCGAACCGCTCGGCCAGCGCGTCGTAGTAGGCGCCCGGGGTGGTGAGGAACTCCACCCCGCGGCCGCGGATGGTGCGCACGGCGGTGGCGATGTCGCCGGTGCGGAAGGCCAGGTGCTGGACGCCCGCGCCCTGGTTGTCGGCCAGGAAGGTGTCGATCTGGCCGGGGCGGCGGGTGGTGTCGGGCTCGATCAGGGTGAAGGTGACCTCGCCGGAGGCGCTCTGCACCACGCTGGAGTCCATCGCCTGCTCGCCGACCTCGATGTACTCGCCGAAGATCCGGTGGAGGCCGAGCGCGGCCTCGCAGAACTTGACGGCGGGGGCGAGCTCCCCGGCCGGGACGCAGATCGCGGCGTGGTCGAGGGCGTCCAGCAGGGCGCCGGCGGCGGGCGCCGCGGCGCTCTGCGCGGAGGTGTCGCGGACGAACCGCAGGGCGACGTCGCCGAAGCCGGCCACCAGCCCGCCGGCCCGGTCGAGGACCCGGGCGCCGTGCCGCTCGGCGCGCTCCAGCGAGGCCTGCGGGTCGGTGCAGCCGAGTGCGATGACCCCGACGCCGTCGCCGTGCACGGCCACGAACCGGGCGACCGGGTGGGCGGGGTCGGCGGCGGAGACGAGGTGCAGCCGGATGGCGCCCTGGCGCAGCCGGACGGTGCGCACGCCGTGCGGGCCGGCGAGCGCCCGGTCCCCGAGCGCCTGGTCTCCGAGCGGCCGTTCTCCGAACGCCCGTTCCTCGGGGCCCTGTTCGTCGGGGCCCTGTTCCTCGGGCTGCTGTTCCTCGGGGACGAAGCCGAAGTCGGCGCGGAGGCCGGCCGCAGTCGTGTCGGCGTCCGCGCAGTGGAACTCGACATGGGTGATGGACTGGATGGACAACGGGTACTCCCCGGGGGTGGCGAATGGTGGGTGGCCGGGGCTCGGCCCGGCCCGGGCGCCCCGCCGGTCCGGTCCGGCTCCGGCGGGGCGCCGCGTGGCAGGCGGGGGCGAGACCCCCGGCGGCCGGCCGCTACTTGGCGGACCGGGTGGATGCCGGGCCGAAGACCAGGCTGAGGTTGTGTCCGCCGAAGGCGAAGGCATTGCTCAGCGCGGCGCCCAGCGGTGCGGACCGGGCCGCGCCGCGCACGTGGTCGAGCGCGCAGGCCGGGTCGGGGTCGGTCAGGTTGAGCGTCGGCGGCAGCGTCCCCCGGGCCACCGCGAGTGCGGTCACCGCTGCCTCCAACGCCCCTGCAGCGCCGAGCAGATGGCCGGTCGCCCCCTTGGTCGAGCTGACCGCCGGCCCCTGCTCGCCGAAGACGGCGCGCAGGGCGGCGGTCTCGGCCACGTCGCCCAGTTTGGTACCGGTGCCGTGGGCGTTGACGTAGCCGATGTCGGACGGCGCCAGGCCCGCGTTGGCGATCGCGGCGCGCATCGCGTCGGCCGCGCCCGAGCCGTCCGGGCGGGGCATGGTCGGGTGGTGGGCGTCGGTCGAGGCGCCCCAGCCGGTCAGGTCGGCGTAGCCGGCCGCGCCGCGGGCGTCCGCGTGCTCGGCCCGCTCCAGCACCAGGACGGCGCTGCCCTCGCCGAGCACGAAGCCGTTGCGGCGGGCGTCGAACGGCCGGCTGGCCTGCGCCGGATCGTCCCAACCCTGCGCCAGGGCGCGGGCGTTGGTGAAGGCGGCGGCGATCGTCGGGTGCAGCGAGGACTCGCTGCCGCCACAGACCACCACATCGGCGTCGCCGGCCCGGATCAGCCGCAGCCCCTCGGCGACGGCCTGGGCGCCGGCCGCGCAGGCGGTCACGATCGCCGAACTGAAGCCCCGGATCCCGTGCTTGATGGCGATCCGGGCGGTGGCCATGTTGGAGAGCATGCCAGGCAGCAGATACGGGCTGACGCCGGGCCGGCCGCGCTCCAGCCGCTTGTGCGACTGCTGCTCGAAGGTCTCCAGCCCGCCGCCGCCGGTGGCCAGCACCACGGCGGTGCGGTGCGGGTCGGCGTCCCGCCCGACCACCAGGCCCGCGTCGGCGAGCGCGTCGTCGGCGGCGGCCAGGGCGAGCAGGACGAACCGGTCCACGCACCGGGTCTCGGTCGGCAGCAGCACCTCGCGGCCGTCGACGGCGGGTGCCAGGCCGGCGGCGGTGAGCCAGCCGTGCGCGGCGTGGCCCTCGGGCAGCGCGCGGATGCCGGAGCGGCCGGCGGTGAGCGCCTCGAAGACCTCGGCCGGCTTCTGGCCCACCGGTGTGACCAGGCCGATGCCGGTGACCACCGCTCCCGGTCGGCCGGCGGCCGCGCTCATCGGGCGGCCACCGAGTCGAGATAGCGCTGGCGCAGCAGCACCTTGCGGACCTTGCCGGTCGGCCCGAGCGGGATGTCCTCGCCGGCCACCACCAGGACCTGGCGGACGGTGGCCGCCGCGGCCTCGTCGAGGGCGGCTGTGACCGCCTTGGTGCGGTCGGCGGCCGGATCGGCGTCGGCGGCCAGGAGCAGCAGGACGTCGGTGACCACGCGCTCGCCGTCCCGGACGGCGACGACCGTGCAGTCCGCCACGTCGGGGCAGGCGGCCAGCACCCGCTCCTCCGACATCGCGGTGAACAGCCGCTTGCCGTCGCCGAGTTCGACCGAGTCGACGGCCCGGTCGACGTGGTAGTAGTAGCCCTCCTCGTCCCGGTACATCAGGTCCCCGGTGAGGAAGCGGCCGCGGATCCGGGTGCGGAAGGTGGTCGCCGAGTCGTTCCAGTAGCCGAGCGCCAGGGTGGGGGAGGAGGTGGCGAGTTCGCCGACCTCGCCGGGCCCCAGCGGCTCGCCGTCCGGGCCGACCACCTCGCAGTCGACGAAGGCGTGCGGGCGGCCGACGCAGCGGCCGTACCGCTCGGTGCCCGGGCCGTGGGTGATGAAGAAGTGCGAGTGGCCCATCTCGGTGGAGCCGAGGCCGTCCACGAACAGCGAACCGGGCACCCGGACCCGGCCCTCGCGGGTGACGGACTCGCGGCTGCCGGTGGCGATCAGCCGGCGGATGTGCACCTCGTGCGCGCAGTCCCCGGTGTTCCACCAGAGGGCGACGGAGGACAACTCGCGCTCGGCCAGGTCGTGGTGGGCCAGCTCGGCCCAGGTGGCGGCGAAGCCGATCACGCCGGTGGGCCGCCGGCTCTCGATGGCGTCCAGCACACCGGCGCCGGCCTGCCGGGAGAGCAGGTCGAGCCGGGTGTGCGAGCTGAGCGCGAGGTTGACCGCGATCAGGGTGGCGGCGTGCGGCGCGGGCAGCGCGCTGAGCATCCGGTCCTGGCCCTGCGGGCGGGGCAGTCGCAGACGGTGGCGGATCGCCGCGTACAGGCTCGCGTGCGAGTGGACCACGGCCTTGGGCATCCCGGTGGTGCCGGAGGAGTGGGTGATCGCCACCGGGTCGCCCGACCAGTGCCGGTAGGGCGCGGGGGCGGCGTCCGGGTCGCCGGAGCCGAGCGTGCCGATCTCCGGGAACAGCGGGGCGCCGGGGTCGTGGCCGGCCAGGGCGGCCAGGTGCGCGGCGTCGGCGAGGACGCCGACGGCGCCGAGCCGGGCGATGTAGCGGGCGGCGCGCTCACCGTCCACGTTCGGGTTCAGCAGCGCCGGGATCGCGCCGAGCCGGGCCAGCGCGAGGAAGGAGAGCACGTGGTCGGCGGCGTCCGTCGCGTAGACCACCACCGGGTCGCGGCGGGTGACGCCGAGGCCGTGCAGGGCCGCGGCCCGGGCCCGGACGGCGCGGTCGAGCTCGCGCAGGGTGAAGGACTGCCAGGCGGCATGGTCGTCCACCGGGGTGTCGAAGGTCAGCAGCGGCTCGTCCAGTCCGAGGCCGAGGGCCAGCCGGCTGGTGAGGACGTTGCCGGCGCCGACGTCGGGGTCGTCCGCGAGAAGGGTGCGGATACTGCGGATGCTCACGGTGGTGAATCCCTCCCATGGTGCTGGGCGTACTTCGGCGGGGCACGGCGTGTGGCGCCGCCCGCTCGATGGCGGTGCAAGCTCGATGGCGGTGCTCGTTCGATGGCGGTGCTTGTTCGATGGCGGTGCGGGGAGCGCGGAGGCGGTGGGGTGCGTGGGTGTGCGTGCGGGTCGCGGGGCGGGTCAGCCGGTCGTGACCAGGACGGCGGCGGCCCGGTCGGTGTCGTCGGCGGACTCCGCCTGCTCGGCGGCGATGACGAGGACCTGGTCCGCGTCGCCGTCCGCGAGGAGCAGCGCCGCCAGGTCGAGCGCGTCCTGCGGCACCCGGCCCGGTACCGATTCGGCCGGGCTGATCGCCACCACCGGGCCGGTCAGGCCCCAGCGGGCGGCGATGTGGCCGAGGACGGCGTTCGGGTTGGACTGGAAGAACAGCAGGGGCGGCACCCGCTGTCCGGAGGCGGCGGCGTCGTCGATGGCGCGCGCCGTGGCCCGGTCGCCCCCGGCGCTGGCCAGCAGCAGGGCGGTCCGACCGGGGGCCGGAGCGGTGCCGTGGTGGGCGCGCAGGCAGCGTTCGGCGGTCTCGGCCACCAGCGGATTGAAGGAGGAGGCGGTGAAGCCGGGGATCGGCGGGAGCGGCTCGTGCCGGCCCGGCTCCGGCCAGTGGGCTTCGGCGAGGACGCGCGGCCCGGTCATCGGGCCGCCACCAGGAGTGCGGTGTTGGCGCCGCCGAACGCGGAGTTGAGCGTCAGCGCGTAGCGCGGCCGGTCGGTGCGCGGGCCGTCCAGGACGAGGTCCAGCCCGACGTCCGGGTCCGGACCGAGCCAGCCGGCGTTGACCGGCAGCCGACCGTCGCGCAACGCGCCGATGGTGACGGCGAGTTCGAGCAGGGCGGAGGCCTCCAGGGCATGGCCGTGGACGGCCTTGCTGGAGCTCACCGGCAGCCGCCCGGCGTGGGTGCCGAACACCCGGTGCAGCGCGCTCGCCTCGGCCCGGTCGGCCAGCGGCGAGCCGGTGCCGTTGGCGTTGACGTAGCCGACCTCGGCCGGCGCGACGCCGCCCCGGGCGAGCGCGGCCTCGACGGCCCGGGCCACGCCGTCCCCGCCCGGCTCCGGGCGGCAGACGTGGTGGGCGTCCCCGGCCCGGCCCCAGCCGGCCAGCCGGGCGAGCACCGGCGCGCCGCGCCGCCCGGCCTGCGGCTCGGCCTCGACGATCACGGCGGCGGCCGCGTCGCCGAGCAGGGTGCCGGTCCGTCCGGCGCTGAACGGGCGCAGCTCGCCGTCGCGGGCCAGCGCCCGGCCGGCGTCGAAGGCGGCGAAGACGCCCGGCTCCACCAGGTGGCCGGCGGCGACCAGCACCCGGTGGTGGCGGCCGGCGGCCACCACCGCGGCGGCGTCGGCCACGGCGGTGCCGGCGGCGACGCAGGCGCCGGTGTAGACCCGGGTGACGCCCGCGACGTTCCAGGCGGCGGCCGCCCCGGCGGCCACGGCGGCGGTGACGGCCCGGGTGTTGAGGTCGCTGTGCAGGGCGAGCAGGACGGGCATGCCGTCCGGGTCGGTCGGGGGCCGGTCGTCCCGGTCCGCCGCCGCCCGGCCGTCGCCACCGCTGCCGGCTCCGTCGCCGCCCGCGGGCAGGCCGGCCTGCCGGCAGGCCTGGTCCACGGCGGCGAGCACGGCGTCGGCGAGCGACACCGGCTCGGCCAGCAGCGCGGCCCGGGTGGCCCGGCGTGCGGAGACGTCGAACCTGGTCACCGTGGTGAAGGCGGTCTTGCCGTGGGCGGTCGCGTCGGCGAGCGCGTCGAGCCCGGTGCCGGCCGCGCTGAGCACGCCGACGCCGGTCACCACGGGCCGGACGGCGGGCGGGGCGTGGCCGGTCATGACTGCGCGGCCCCTGCGGTCCGCGGCGCCGAGGCGGCGCCGCCGGCCGCCGTGAGGACGGCCGAGCGAAGCACCTCGACCGCGTCGTCCACGGTCCGGATCGCCTCGAAGCGTTCGTCGTCGAGGTCCGGCTCGATGCCGTATCGCTGCTCGAACTCGGCGATCAGCCAGGTGAGTTCGAGGGAGCCGAGCTCCTCGGGGACGCTCTCGGCGGCGCGCTGCCCGAACGCCGCCAGGATCGCCAGGACCTCGGCCCGGTCGGGGAGGACGGGCTCGGTCACGCCGGGCTGCCCGCAGTGGCGGTGGCGGCGATGCGCTTGGCGACGTCGCCGGTGAACTCGTCGAGCGTCATCAGCGCGGTGCTCTCCATCTCGTCGAAGTCGAACTTGATCCCGAACTCGTCCTCGACCTGCACCGAGAGGTCGGCCAGGGCGAGCGACTCCAGGTCGAGCCCGGCCGGGCCGAGGTCGGTGTCGCCGGTGACCTCGGAGACGTCGTACTGCATCTCGGTCAGCGCGGCGAGGACGAACTCGCGGATGCGGTCCTGCATGGTGTGCTCCTGTACTCGCGCACGCTGCGGCGCGCGGATCGTCGGGGGAGGAGGGGGACGGTGGGAGGCGGGGGTTCGGCCGGGGGGTCCAGCAGTTCGGTGGTGCCGCGGCTCAGTGCGGTGCGTCGGCGGCGGTCGCCCGCAGGGCGGCCGGGTCGCGCAGCAGCTTTCCGGTGGCGGTGCGCGGGAGTTGCGGGAGGAAGGAGAGCCGGCGGGGCCGCTTGTAGGCGGCGAGCTGCCGGGCCAGCCCCTCGCGGACCAGCGCGTGGTCGGCGTCCTCGTCGGCGGCGAGGTACGCCTCGATGGCGCCCTCGTCGAAGACCACGACGGCCTCGCGGACCCGGGGCAGGGCGGCCAGGATCAGTTCGACCTCGGTGAGGTCCACCTTCAGCCCGCCGATCGAGACCTGGGAGTCCCGCCGGCCGAGGACGGTGACCAGTCCGGTGGCCCGGTCCAGCTCGGCGGCGTCGCGGGTGTGCAGCCAGCCGTCCGACCAGCGGGTCGGGTCGTCCAGCCCCGGGTACGGCGAGGCGGCCGTCCTCAGCTGCAACTCACCCGCCATCAGTCGTAGTTCCATTCCGTGCACGGGCCGCTTCGCCGGGTGCAGGCCGCCGTCCAGGTCGGTGGCGATGACGCCGAGCTCGGTCATTCCGTACATGGTGCCCAACGGCACGCCGTACTTGGCGGTGAAGGCGGCCGGCAGGCCCGGGCGGACCAGCTCCCCGGCCACCACCATCCGGCGCAGTCGCGGCAGCGCCGGGGGCGCGGCCGCACCGGCCAGCAGTTCGGCGTGGAAGGGGACACCGATCACGGTGGTGGGCCGTTGGTCCTCGTCCGCGACGGCGGCCAGGATGCCCGCCGCCGTCATCCGCTCCGGCACGGTCAGCGGTGCGCGGGCGTGCAGGCTGTTCAGCAGTCCGCCGACCAGTCCGAGCACATGCACCACCGAGGAGAGCAGCACCACCCGCTCGCCCTCGCCGGGGAAGTCCACCAGCTGCTGGTAGCAGCCGAGTTCGCGGATCAGATCACCGGCGGTACGGGCGATGACCTTGGCCGGGCCGGTGGACCCGGAGCTGAGCTGGACCAGCGCGTGGCCGGTCCGGGCAGGCCGCCCGTCCGGTAGCCGGACGGCCACCGGCTCGATCTCGGAGAAGCCTCGCAGCGCCGCCGAGGGCCGATGCTCGGACCCTACCAGCACCTGCGGGGCCAGCCGGTCGACCGCGAGGCCGATCTCGTGGTCGGTCAGCCGGTGGTCCAACAGGGCCACCTGGGCGCGCAGTTGCCAGCAGGCGAGCAGCACGGTGACGAAGCCCAGGGAGGGCGGCAGCCGCAACGCCGCCGTGCCGCCCGGGCCGAGGCCGGCCGCGGCCAGCCGTGCGGCCTGCTCGTCGACCAGCGCGCGCAGGGTGGCGCGGTCGACGGGTGTGCCGAAGCGCAGGCACTCCTCGCCCTCCGGACCGGCCAGCAGGAACCGTGCCACCCAGTCGTCCGGGGCGTCGGCGTGCGGCGGTGAAGAGGGCGGAAGCGAAGAGAGGGAAATGCCGGTCAACGCCACTCCACACAGAGGAGATTTGACATGGACGCCGTTCTCAACCAATACGGTCAATTCCGTTGCCAGACCTTTGCACAGACGTTTGGTCAAATCAAGGTCTATACCAATCCGGCTCGCACCTCCTACGCTGCCGAAGCGGGACTGGTCCGAGCGCGGCCGTCCGGGAACGAGGATGCCCGTGGGACTAACCACGCTGGCCGGCACGGAGCGCGCGGCGCGCGCCCAACTGCCACCGGAAATATGGGACTTCATCGAGGGTGGCAGCGGAGCCGAACGCACCCTGGCGGGCAACCGGGAAATGTTCGGCCACTATGCACTGCGGCCCCGCACGCTCGTCGACGTGTCGACCTGCTCGACCGCCGTCCCGCTGCTCGGAACGGAGCTGGGACTGCCGGTCGGAATTGCCCCGATGGCCTACCACCGGCTGGTCCATTCGGACGGGGAAACCGCGACCGCCCGGGCAGCCGGCCGGGCCGGGGCACTCCTGGTCGCCGGAATCTTCGCCAGCCGGACCCTGGAGTCCATCGCGGCCGCGGCCACCGGCCCGCTCTGGCTGCAGCTCTACTGGCTGCGCCGCCGCGACGCGCTCGCCGCGCTGATCGAACGGGCCGAGGCGGCCGGCTTCGGCGCGCTGATGCTGACCGTGGACGCGCCCCGGATCGGCCGCCGGCTGCGCGACCTGCGCAACGGCTTCGCCGTCCCGCCGCAGATCCGCGCCGTCAACCTCGACCCCGCGCTGATGGCCGCCAGCCACCGCTCCGACGCGGGCTCCTCCGGCATCGCCGACCACGCGCTGGAGCAGTTCGACCCCACCCTGACCTGGTCCGACCTGGCCTGGCTGCGGGAGCGCAGCCGCCTCCCGCTGGTCCTCAAGGGCATCCTGACCGCCGAGGACGCCAGGCTCGCCGCCGAACACGGGGTGGACGCCGTGGTGGTCTCCAACCACGGCGGCCGCCAGCTGGACGGCGCGCTGCCCGCCCTCGCGGCACTTCCCGAGGTGGTCGCCGCCCTCCCGCCGGACGTTCCGGCGCTGCTCGACGGCGGCGTCCGCACCGGCACCGACATCGCCGTCGCCCTCGCGCTCGGCGCCCGCGCCGTGCTGGTCGGCCGACCCGTCCTCTGGGGCCTCGCCACCGAGGGCGAGGCCGGCGTGGTCCGGGTGCTCGACCTGCTCCGGGACGAACTGGAGCACACCCTCGCCCTGCTGGGCTGCCCCACGCCCGCCGACCTGGACCGCACCGCCCTCGCGCCCTGGCCCACCGCCCGCGCGCCCCGGCCCACCGCCTGACCGCGACCCTCCTGCCGGACGCTCCGCACCGGCACTCCGTACGGAGGTCCCGCACCGGAGCGCCACGAGGGTCCGGACCGACGTTCCGCACGCCCGACAGAAAGACCGACGACATGAAGAACCAGGACGCCTTCCCCGGCTGGGACTGGGACGACCCGGAGGACCTCGCCGTCCGCCTCGACGCGTTCAGCGGCGACGTCGCGACCTGCCAGAAGCTCGAACCGGCCGCCGGCGGCCTCCCGCAGGACCACCGGGGCTTCCGTGACCTCGGCCTCACCGGTATCGAGTTCGCCGCCTTCCGGACGGCCCACCCGGAGGGCCTCGGCACCGACCTGACCGCGCTGCGCAGCCCCGACGCCACCACCGAACCCGGCACCCTCTACCGCGTCGACGGCGACCGCTGGTTCACCCAGCTCGACATCGGCCGGCCGCTGCCCTTCGCCGACGCCAGCGTCGACTGGGTCTACGCCGAGCACCTGATCGAGCACGTCACCATGCCGGTCGCGGTCGGCTGGCTGCGCGAGGCCCGGCGCGTGCTGCGCCCCGGCGGCGTCCTGCGGATCACCACCCCCGACCTGGCCCGATACCTGGTCGGCTACGCGACGGACGACGGCTTCCTCGCCAAGCACCGCCGGCGCCTCGGCACCATGGGGTTCGGCCCGCCGATGCCGCAGCGCCCGGCCTTCCTGGTCAACCAGATCTTCCGGTACTACGGCCACCAGTGGATCTACGACCTGGACGAGCTGCGGCACGTCCTCACCCGGGCCGGCTTCGAGGCCGACCGGATCCGCCACTGCGCCTACCGGCAGGGCGCCCGCGCCGACGTCGCCGACCTCGACACCGCGTTCCGCACCGACGAGACGATCTACGTCGAGGCCGACCGCTGAGCCGGATCGCCCGACCCCCGCTGTCCGATGGGATGACCATGCCGCTGCACCCCCAGGCCCAGGCCCTGCGCGAGCGCCGCGCACGGGCCGGCACACCCCCGCTCTACAGCCTCACCCCGGCCCAGGCCCGCGCCGCCGACCTCGCCGACATCCGGGCCGCCGCCGGCACCCCCGAGCCGGTCGCGGCCGTCGAGGAGCACCGGATCGCCGGCCCGGGCGGCGAACTCGCCCTGCGGCTCTACCGCCCCGAGCCGGCCGGCCGGAGACTCCCGGCACTGCTCTACCTCTTCGGCGGCGGCTGGACGCTCGGCTCGCCCGACACCAGCGACGCGATCTGCCGCCGGCTGACCAACGCCGTCGGCTGCGTCACCGCCTCCGTCGGCTACCGCCTCGCTCCCGAACACCCCTTCCCCGCCGCCGTCCACGACTGCCGCGCCGCCGCCCGGTGGCTGGCCGACCACGCCGACGCCCTCGGCGTCGACCCGGCCCGGCTGGCCGTCGGCGGCGACAGCGCCGGGGGCAACCTCGCCGCCGCCCTCACCCTGCTCGCCCGCGACGAGGGCGGCCCGGCCCTGCGCCACCAGCTGCTGGTCTACCCCAACACCGACCACCGGGCGGCCGCCGCGGCACCGGGGGACCGGTTCGACGACCCGCTGCTCTTCAACCGCCGTTCGGTGGCGTGGTACTGGGGGCACTACCTGGCCGACCCCGCCGACGGCGACCACCCGCACGCCTCCCCGCTGCGCGCCCCGAGCCTGGCCGGACTGCCGCCCGCGACCGTGATCACCGCCGAGTACGACCCGCTGTGCGAGGAGGGCGAGCGCTACGCCGAGGCGCTGCGGGCGGCCGGCGTCCCGGTCGGTTCGCGCCGGTACGCGGGCATGCCGCACGGCTTCTTCGCCATGACGGGCGTGCTGGACGCGGCCGGGGAGGCCCAGCGGTACGCCGCCGAGCGGCTGCGCGAGGCGCTGCGATGACCGCCGTCCGGCCGCTCGCCGCGCCCGCCGCCGGCTCCACCGGACCGGGGGTCGAACCCCTCGCGCTGGCCGGGCTGCACGCCTCGCTGTCCGATCCGCTGCTGGACGCGATGACCTTCCTCAACGAGGTCACCACCCGCTACCCCCGGGCCGTCTCCTTCGCCCCCGGCCGCCCCTACGAGGGCTTCTTCGAGCCGGAGGACGTCCACGGCCACCTGGACGCCTATCTGGACCACCTGGCCGCCCAGGGCCTGGACCGGGACGCCGTCCGCACCACGCTGTTCCAGTACGGCCCGACCAAGGGCGTCATCGCCGGCCTGGTCGCCCGCACCCTGGCCAACGACGAGGGCCTCGCCGTCGCCCCCGAGTCCCTGGTGCTCACCGTCGGCGCCCAGGAGGGCATGCTGCTGACGCTGCGCGCGCTCTGCGCCGGCCCGGACGACGTCCTGCTGGTCAGCTCGCCCTGCTACGTCGGCGTCACCGGCGCCGCCCGGCTGCTCGACCTGACCACCGTCCCGGTGCCCGAGGGCCCCGACGGCGGGCCCGACCCGCGGGCCGTCCGCGCCGCGGCCCGGGCCGTCCGGGCCGAGGGGCGCCGCCCGCGGGCGCTCTACGTCGTCCCCGACTTCGCCAACCCCTCCGGCACCAGCATGTCCGTGCCCGCCCGGACCGCGCTGCTGGACACCGCCGCGCAGGAGGGCCTGCTGGTCGTCGAGGACAACCCGTACGGCTTCTTCGCCCGCGACCCCGCCGAGCGACCCACCCTGAAGGCGCTGGACCGCCGCCGCCAGGTCGTCTACCTCGGCTCCTTCGCCAAGACCTGCTTCCCCGGCGCCCGGCTGGGCTACGTGGTCGCGGACCAGGAGGTGGCCGGGCCCGGCGGCCGGCGCTCGCTGCTGGCGGACGAGCTGGCGAAGCTGAAGAGCATGACGACGGTCAACACACCGGCGCTCAGCCAGGCCGTCATCGGCGGCATGCTGCTGCGGTACGACTGCCGGCTGCGGGCCGCCAACGCCGGTGCGACGGCCTACTACGCGGCCAACATGGCGGCGTTGCTGGGCGCGCTGGAGCGGCACTTCCCCGAGGCCGAGCGCCGGCGGCTGGGCCTGTCCTGGAACGAGCCGGAGGGCGGCTTCTTCGCCGTGCTGACGGTGCCCTTCAGGGCCGACGAGGCCGCCATGGAGCGGTGCGCGCGGGACCACGGCGTGCTCTGGACGCCGATGGCGCCGTTCTACCCGGCGGGCGGGGGAGAGCGCCGGCTCCGGCTCTCCGTCAGTTCACTGACGCAGCGTCAGATCGTCGACGGGGTGGCCGAGCTGGCCCGCTTCATCCACGCCGAGGCCCGGTCGGCGGCCGGGGCGCGGTAGCGACGGCAGCAGGGCGGGGCCGGGGCTTCTCCAAGCCCCGGCCCCGCCCTCGTTGTCGTTCTTGTTGCTGTGCGGCTCAGCGCACCCGGGTGGAGAACAGCCGGGCCGAGCAGTACACGGACGCCACCGTCATCAGGACGACCACCAGCAGCCCCTGCCAGACCGCGCTGTCCCCGACATGGCCGGAGAACAGCGCCCGCATGCCCTCCACGGCCCAGTAGAAGGGGTTCCACTTGGCCATGGACTGCAGCCACACCGGCGCCAGCGCCAGCGGCAGCAGGACCCCGGAGAGCAGCGCGATCGGCTGCGCGAGGGTGTTCACCACCGGGGCCATCGCCTCGTCCGCCGGGAGCACCAGTGCGATGCCGTAGGAGATGGCCGAGGTCATCAGGGCCAGCAGGCCGAGCAGCAGATAGGCCAGCAGCAGGTCCAGCGGCGCCACCCGCAGCCCGAAGGGCAGCGCGATCAGCGTGATCAGGACCGCCTGGACGAGCAGCGCCACCGTCTCGCGCAGCGCCCGGCCGAGCAGCAGGGCCAGCCGGCTCACCGGGGTCACCCGGGACCGCTCGATGATGCCGGCCTTCAGCTCGCCGAGCAGGGTGAAGCCGGTGTACAGGCCGCCGAAGATGCAGAGCACCGCCAACAGGCCGGGCACGTAGACCTGGTAGGCCTCGGCGTAGGTGGTCGCGCCCATCGGCGCCAGCACCTTCTTGAGCAGCGGTGCGAACAGCAGCAGGTAGAAGACGGGCTGGATCAGCCCGACGGCGATCCAGATCGGGGTTCGCCACATGAGCAGCAGCTGTCGCTGGAAGACCAGCCAGGTGTCGCGGGCGAGCTTCATGAGGGCCTCTCGGGGATCAGTGCTCAGGACTGGTCGATGGAGCGGCCCGTCCGGGCCAGGAACACGTCGTCCAGGCTGGGCCGTTGCAGCTGCACGGTGCCGGGCACGACGCCCGCCCCGTCCAGGGCGCGCAGCAACCGCGGGATCGCGGCCGCGCCGTCGTCGAGGTAGAGCCGCAGGCCGTCGTCGCCCTGCTCCTCCAGCCGGCGCAGGTACGGCTGCTCGCGCAGTGCCTTGGCGGCGCGTTCGGCCTCGCCGGCGGCGAGGCCGACCAGCACGACGTCCCCGGAGATCTCCCGCTTCAGGGCCTCGGGCGTGCCCTCGGCGACGATCTCGCCGTGGTCGACGATCGCCACCCGGTCGCAGAGCGCGTCGGCCTCCTCCAGGTAGTGCGTGGTCACCACCACGGTCAGGCCTTCGGCGTTCAGGCGGCGGATCTCGGTCCACACCTGCGCCCGGCTGGCCGGGTCGAGGCCGACCGTGGGCTCGTCGAGGAAGAGCACCTCGGGCGCGTGGATGACGCCGAGCGCGATGTCCAGCCGGCGGCGCTGGCCGCCGGAGTAGGTGCGGCACGCGCGGTCGCCGAACTCGGTGAGCCCGAAGGCTTTCAGGGCCACCTCGGCCTGCTGCCGGGCCAGGGCCTTGCGGGTGCCGTGCATCCGGGCCTGCAGCACCAGCTCCTCGCGGGCGGTGACGGTGTCGGCGGTGCCGCCGCCCTGGGCGACGTAGCCGATCCGTCGGCGGACTCCGGCCGGGTCGGCGAGCAGGTCGGCGCCGGCGATCCGGGCCGCGCCGCCGTCCGGGCGGATGAGCGTGGCGAGCATGCGCAGGGTGGTCGTCTTGCCGGCGCCGTTGGGCCCGAGGAAGCCGAAGATCTCACCTGCGGCCACCTCCAGATCGATGCCGCGGACGGCGTCGACGGCGGCCTGGCCGCGTTGTTTGGACGGATAGGACTTGCGAAGTCCCTTGGTCTCGATCAACCAGAACTCCCGTGCGGGGATGGGTTGCCACGTCGAAGACGGCCAGCGCACACAGGGCTGGCCGGTCCGTGCGGGGATGGTGGCCGGGGCACCTGGGAAGCGGTGCTTCGCGCCACACTAGGGTCTGCGGCGCCCCGGATACAATGGCCTAGACCAATGGATTCGATCGTCCGGCCCCGGCTCCGACCAGCGCCTCCAGGCGGTCGGCCGCCGTCACCGCCCCGCCACCGGCACGCAGCGCCGCACCCACCCGGACGGCGGCCTCGCGGTGCTCCGGCGCGTCAAGAACCGTGCGCAGCGCGGCCGCCAGCCCCGGTGGCGTGACACGGGCGAACGGCACCCGCAGCCCGGCGCCGGCCGCCGCCACCTGCGCCGCGACGAACGGCTGGTCGTGCCGGATGGGCGCCGCCACCAGCGGCAGCCCGTGCGCCAGCGCCTCGCCGACGGTGTTCATCCCGCCGTGGCACAGCACCGCGTCCAGCGCGCCGCGCGCCATCAGCTCCAGCACCGGGGCCCGGTCCACGGCCACCGCGTGGCGGGGCAGTTCGGGCAGCAGGGCGGCGGGTGCCGCGATCACCGGCTGCACGTCGTCGCCGCACAGCTCCAGGGCCCGGACGGCCCGGGCGTGGAAGTCCGCGCCGAGGTCGCCGGCCAGCGTCCCCATGGTGACCAGCACCCGCCGCCGGCCCGGCTCCAGCCGCTCCCAGGGGAATCGCGGATCGGCCGGCCGCTCGGCGAGCACCGGTCCGACCAGCGCGTAGTGCGCCGGGAAGGCCGTCGGACCGGTCAGCGCGGGCCCGGTCGGCGCCAGGACCAGGGCGGGGGAGAAGCGCGGGTCGGTGTACTCCTCCTCCGGCAGCCCGGCGCGCCGCCAGAGCCCGGTGAGCAGCCCGGTCATCCAGGCCTCCACCTGCGGCAGCGCCCGGAACGGCCGCCCCAGCTCCATCGCGCCCGGCGCCAGGCTGGCCCACGGCAGGCCGTGCCGGTGCGCGACCAGTGCGCCCGCCGGTGTGTGCTGGTCGACCAGCAGTGCGTCCGGCCGGAACTCCCGCACCGCCGCGTCCAGCGGCTTCGCGGTGAACCGCGCGTACGGGACGATGAAGCCCTCCCAGAGCGAGCGCAGGGCGGCCAGCCCGTGCCCGCCCTGCGCCCGGAACGCCCGGGTGCCCGTCCCCAGCACGAGGGCCTCGGGCCCGAGCAGCGGCCGCAGCACCGACTCGGTGCCGGTCCAGGCGACTTCGTGGCCGCGCGCGGCCAGCTCGCGGGCGATCCCCACGACCGGATTGACGTGTCCCGTCAACGGCGGCACCACCAGCAGGAATCGGCTCATCGGGCGGGCTCCTCGGCGGGCAGCAGGCGCTGCACCTCGGCGACGGTCAGGGCTTCCAGTGCGGTCAGGTCCAGCCGGGCGCGCAGGGCGGCGAGGCCCACCGGTGCCCCGAAGTACCCGCACAGAAGGGCATCGAGCGTGGTGAGTTCGTACTCGTCCAGCATCAGATCGGCGTCCAGCCGGGCCTGCGGGGTGACCCGTGCGGCCCATTCGGGCGGCGCGCCGGCGGCTTCGACCAGCAGTGCGACCAGCTCCGGACGCACCGGGGCAGCGGAATCGGGGGGTTCACGATCGGTCATGGGGGGCTCCACCTGCTCGACGGCACGGGGCGGATGAGTCTGCGAAGGGCCCGAGATCACTTGTGCGACCCGTCGGGCGTCGGAATACTAGCCCGCGTGACCGCACTGGAGGCAGTGGCCGTTCACCTCCCCCACCACACCGTGCCCATTGAGGCAGTGGGCGAGCGAATCGGCCTGACCCCACGTCAACTTCGACTCTTCCGCCGCTTCCACGGCCTGGACCAGCTGCGCCTGGATCCGGACGGGAAGCTGCCCGACCTGCTCGGCGCCGCCGTCGAGGCCTTACCGGAGCTGCACGGGCGCGAACGGCACGTCCGTTTCGTGATCCACGCGCGCAGCATGCCGGTGGCGGTGCCGTACCCGCTCAACCCGCTGCACGACCTGCTCGGCCGCTACGGCCTCGGGCACGCCGCGGCCTTCACGGTGACCCACCACGCCTGCGCGGTGGGCCTGCTGGCCGTCGACCTGGCCGGCCGGCTGCTGGCCGGGCTGGCCGACCCGGAGGCCCTGGCGCTGGTCCTGGCCGGGGAGAAGACCTTCACCAAGGATGCCCAGGTGGTGCCCGAGACCGGGATCTTCGCCGAGGGCGCGGCCGCCTGCCTGGTCCGGGCGACCGGCGAGCGCAACCGCGTGCTCTCCTACGCCGTCCGCCACCGGCCCGAGTTCGACGGCCGTCTCGCCGAGGACGCGGAGCTGCTGGCCCGCTACCAGCGCGAGTACCCGGTGGTGATGATCGAGGCGATCGAGGCCGCCCTCGACCAGGCAGGTCTGGACCTCTCGGACCTCGCCCTGGTGCTTCCGCACAACGTCAACCAGGCCTCCTGGCGGATGATCTGCCGCCGGATCGGCTTCCCGGTGGAAAAGGTGGTGCTGGACAACGTGCGCTCGGTCGGGCACAGTTTCGCTGCAGACAGCCTCATCAATCTCCACACCGCCACCACGCGGGGGCTGCTCCGCCGCGGCGACCGCTACCTGATCGCCGCCGCCGGTGTCGGAGCCACCTTCTCCGCCATGGCCGTCGAGCACTGACGCATCGTCGGCCCGGCGCACACCGGCCGCGTACCGGCATGGCGAGGACGACCACGCCTCCGCCCGCCGCACCCATTCACCTCTCATGCACGACGGGACGGGACACATCCATGTCAGAACCCGCGGTCCAGACCACTGACACCGAGCTGCGCGACCGGATCCTGCGGAGCATCGGCGAGCTGCTGCCGCGCGTCCTCAAGCGCGACCTCCCCGAGATCCCCGAGAACGCCTGCCTCTTCGACGACCTCGGCCTCACCTCGGCCGGCACCATCGAGCTGATCCTCGAGGTCGAGGAGACGCTGGACATCCAGGTCGACGTCGAGCAGATCAGCGAGGACGACCTGCGCTCGGTGAACAACCTGGCCGACTACGTCGCCGGGCACATCATCCCGGAGGACTGACCGGGTGGCCGCCGCTCCCGCGTCGCCCCCGACTGCCCTCGGCATCACCCGGATCCTCGCCCGGTCCTTCGACGGCAGGTCGGAGACCTCGCTCGACCCGGACCTCCGGGTGTTCGTCACGGACCTCGTCCGGCCGTACGGCCTGCCGGTGCGGGAGGACCTCCTGGCCGAGGGCGTCGGCCACTCCTACGCCGAGCTGGCCGAGGGCCTGCTGGCCGAGGCGCTCGCCGACGGCGTGCCGGTGGACCTGCTGATCCTGGCGTTCGACTCACCGGACGTGCGCCCGGGCGCGCCCAGCTCGCTGGCGATGAGCCGGTCCTGCCCGGGCTCGCCGCTGGCCTTCGCCCTCTGCGACCAGGGGTCGGCGGTGGCCTTCAGCGCACTGCGGGTGGCCGCCGAGTACCAGCGCACCGGTGCCTGCCGGCGCGCGGTGGTGGTGCTGGCCGAGCAGACCGCGCTGCACTACCGGCCGGCGGCGCCGGTGGAGCTGCCCGAGCGGCACAGCGTCGTCGTCCTGGTCCTCGACGAGACCGCCGGAGCAGAATTGACGATCCGTCAGGTCTCCTCCCTGGACGACGAGCTGGCGTCCAAGGAGATCGACGGCGAGGTGCGCTCCCTGGAGTCGGGCGCCGCCGTCCTGCTGGACTCCGGCCTGGCGGTCGAGCAGGGCCGCGAAGCGGTGGTCACCGCCGCGCCCGGCCGGCCGTTCACCGGTCTCTGGGCGGAGCTGGCCGAGCGGCTGCCCGACTGGCAGGCGCAGCGGCGGCCGGTGCTGGCCGTCGGCCTGGACCGCAGGCTGGGGGTCCTGAGCGCGCTGAGCCTCCGGGTCGGACCGTGACCGCCGATCCGGCCGCCACCGCGGAGCCGGCCGACCCGGTCGACCCGGTCGACCTCTGGATCATCCCCGCCGACCAGCCGGACGACGTCGTCCGGGAGCTCCGCGGCCTGCTGGACCCCGCCGAACTCGCCCGCGCCACCGGCCGCGGCCCCGCCCGTGACCCCGTGCTCGGGCGTCGGTTCACCGTGGTGCACGGCATCGTCCGGCTGCTGGTGGCCGAACGCCTCGGCCTGCACCCCGCCGGGCTCACCTGGCGGTACGGCCCGCACGGCAAACCCGGGCCGGTGGTGGGGGGCGAGCGGCTCGGCGTCAGCTACTCCGAGTCCGGCGGCCTGGCGGTCGTGGCGCTGACCGAGGGGCGGCCGGTCGGCGTCGACGTCGAGGAGATCCATGACGCGCGGGTGGCCACCAGGGTCGCCGAGCGCTACTTCCCGGGCGCCGAGGCCGAGTTCCTCGCCGGGTCGGCCACGCCCGCCGTGCTGGCCGAGCGCTTCACCACCCTCTGGTGTCGCCGCGAGGCCTGCGTCAAGGCCTACGGCGGGCGGCTGGTGCAGGGGTTCGGGCTGCCGTTGGCGGGCTCGGCGCCCGTGCGCCTGTCCCGCCCGGGCGCCCTCGGCGAAGGCCCCTGCCTGCTCGACGACGTTCCGGTGCCGGGGCCGTTCCGCGCCGCCGTGGCGCTGCTCGGAGACCGGCCGTTCCGGCTCCGGCGTCACCACTGGTCGCCCCTGACATGCACCAAACAGACTGTACCGCACCGGAGTTGATGGATCGTCGGAATCCCAGAACTCTGGTCTGTACCACCTCGTCGGGCCGCTGGTAGCGTCCCGACCCGCACTCCGCTGAAAACCCCAGGCCGGCCGAAGGGCGCGTACGACGTGACAGAGACCAGCCGGCGGATCACCGTCCGGTACGGCGGCGCGAGCAGTGGCTTCGGGCCGCTGACCCTCGGCCAGGACAACATGATCCGCTGCATCCGGCGCGACAGGCCCGAGCAGATCAACAAGGAGTCCGTCTGGCCGGTCCCCGACGGGACGACCCTGCCGGCCGCGCTCGACGCCCTGCGCCGGCTCGTCGAGCGGCACGACTCGCTACGGACGGCCTTCCCGCCCGGGCCGGGCGCGGACGCCTTCCCCGAGCGCCAACTGGTCTCCGGTGAGGGCGAGTTCGCCGTCACCGTGCGCGCGGTGGACGGCCCGCCGGCCGACCGTGCCGACGGGCGCCACGCGCTCGACGCGCTCGCCGACGAGGTGGGCCGGGCCGATGTCGCCGTCCCGTTCGACCTGGCGGCCGGCCCCCGGCTCCGGTTCACCCTGCTGACCGACGGCGACCGGGTGCTCCGGCTGGTCGTGGTCGTCTGCCACGCCGGCGCGGACGGCGTCGCGACGACCCTGCTCATCCAGGACTGGCTCGCCCTCGCCGCGGGCAAGGAGCTCCCGCCCGCCACCGCCCGGACCCCGCTGGAGGTGGCGGCGCTGGAGCAGAGCGACCAGGGCCGCCGCAGGACCGCCGCCGCGCTCAAGCACTGGCGGAAGGTCCTGACCACCGCGCCGGCGGCCGTCTTCGCCGACTCCCGGATCACCGGCCCGCCGAACGGCGTCGCCGCGGTCGTGCTGCGCTCGCGGACGGCGGCCGCCGACCTGGCCGCCACCTCGCGGCGCACCGGCGCCAGCCCCTCCGTCGTCCTGCTCGCCGTCTTCGCGGCCCTGGTGGCCCGGCGGGCCGGCCGGACGGGGCTGGTCGTGTCGGCGCTCTCCGCCAACCGGCAGCGCGCCGTGATGGCCGACCACATCGGCACCCTCGCCCAGGACGCCCTGCTCGCCCTGGACACCGACGCGGGCGACCTCGACGAGCTGATCGGCCGTGCCAAGGCGGCCTCGCTCGCCGGGTACTGGCACAGCACCCTCCAGGCGGGCAAGGTCTGGCAGCTGATCGAGGACCTCGCCCACCTGCGCGGCTCCCGCTTCGCCCGCCACGTCGTGGTCAACGACCTCAGTCTGACCATCCCCGAGGCGATGTCGGACGCCCGCCCGGCGCCGACGAGCGACCCGGAGCTGACCTGGCTGCCCGACCAGCCGGTGGCGGTCCGGGTGATGCTCAACATCCTGCGGACCTCCGGCAGTCTGGAGTTCGCGCTGGTCGCCTGCCCGCAGGTGCTCGACCGCGAGCAGACCGGCCGCTTCGCACGCGCGGTGCCCGCCGTGCTCGAAGCCGCCGCGCGCGGGCCGGTCCCGCTCGCCGGACTGCCCGGGCTGACCGGTCTGGGCGGCGCCGTCCGGGAGGGCGAGTGGCGGCTGATCGACAACTCCTGGGTCGACCTGGTCGCCGTCCGGGCGCTGGTCACCGACGTCCTCGGCGCCGCCACCCGGGTCGAGTTCGACGACGGCCGCCTGGTCGCCCGGATCGCCACCGCCGACCCGGAGCTCACCCCGCTGGTCGCCCACCGCGCGGTGGTCGGGGCCCTGCCCGGCCGCGACACCGCGATGGCCCCGCAGCACTACGTCGTCCACGCCGCCGCGGCCGACCCGGCCGGGCCGCCGTCCTGGGGCGAGCTGCCGGTGGTCGCCGAGGGCACCGGCAGGTCCCCGGACGTCGTCGGCCGCCTCGCCCCGCCCGGCTGAGCGCCCGGGCGCCGGCGTAGCGGCGTGCCCCGGCCACCGAGGGCGCCGGGGGGCGGGGCACGGCCACGGGCGACTCACCCGAACGGGGGTGTCGCGTCTCCGTCGCCCGGTTCACCCCTGCGCGCCGTCCCAGGAGCAGACGGAGGTCGCACCCGAGGTCAGCCCCCACGGGCTGGGCACGTCCTCCGGGTCCTCCGGGTCGCTCTGCCGCGGCAGGCGGTCGACCACGTCGACCAGCGCCGGCGGCAGTTGCGGTGCCAGTCCCCGGTGGCAGCGCGAGAGGATGTCCCGCCGTACGTCGTCCGGCAGCAGCGGCCGGTCCGATCGCAGGACCGTTCGGTCGGCCGGCTGCGGGCGCGGTCGCGGCGGGCCCTCGGCGGTGGCGAGCTGGTCCGACCAGGCCCGCCAGTAGTCGGCGTCGTCCGTCTCGCCGAACCGGAGGTGGTACAGGTGCAGGCAGTACGCCGCCGTGCCGCTGCCGGACCCGGCCGCGAAGCGCCACCAGAACTCGGCGCCCTCCTCGCGGCCGCCGGCGTAGAGCAGCGCGGCGAACACCTCCGCCCCCTCCGGCTGGATCCGCCGCTCGTTGACCAGCAGGTCCAGGCCCCGGGAGGCGTTCGGGGCGCCGAGCACCAGGGCGACCACCAGACCCAGCTCGAAGGCGGCCTGCTCGTGCTCGGAGGGCAGGTGCACCGGGGCCGCCGTCACCCTGGCCTGGCGCAGCACGGCGATCCGCTCGGCGTGCGCCCGTTCGGGCCGCGGGACGTGCAGCGCCGCCGTCCGGCCGGCGGCCGGCGGGTCGGCGCCCGGGGGCGCGGGCGGTCCGGCGGGCGCCCCGGCCCGGTGCCGGGGGATCACTGTTCGCCTCCCCGGTCCGGCAGTTCGCGCACACCGAGCCGCTTGGCCAGCCGTTCCCGGGCGTGCCGGAGGTTGGAGTGGACGGTGGCGACGGGCCGGCCCAGGTAGGCCCCGATCACCTTGACGTGCAGGCCGAGCAGGTACCGCAGGACGACCACGTCCCGCTGCCGGTCCGGGAGTTCGAGGATCGCCGCGTACAACCGGACTTCGTCCGACTCGCTGTGCAGCAGTCCGTTCGCGACCTCCTTGAACGCCCCGATCACCGCCGCGAAGGTGACGGCCTCCACCTCGACCTGTTCCTCGCCGGCCACCCAGTCGGCGACGTGCCGGTTGGCCAACCGCCAGGCGTACGCGGCCGGTTCCTCGAACCGGAGGACGTGGGCCCAGTACCGGGCGAGGTCCTCCTTCACCGCGTCGACGACCAGGGCCACGTCCGCACGGTTGCCTATCCGGGTGAGCGCGAGGGCCCGCCAGGCCGGCTCGTGGGTCTCGCAGAACGCCGAATAGGCGAGCTCCAGACGGATGTTGGCGTTCTCCGGGCCGGTGTAGCCGTCGCCCTCGGGGTCGTCGCGGCCGGGGCCCGGACCGTCCCCCCACCCGCCGCCTCCGCCGGGGCCCGCCACCGCAGGCCCTCCCCGGTGCCCGAGTGCGCGGACACCCCTGTCGATCGTCATCGAACCTGCCTTCCGCGGCCGCCGACCGATGGCCGGCCGCCTGAGGGTGCGGACTCCGTCTCTGCCGCCCTCATTCCATCAGTTCCGTCACTCCGGGCTGCAATCCGAATACTGACTGTCATCCCGTCCGATCGGCGAATCATCGGTCCCGTCGAACTCGGCGGGACGGAGCGGTGATTGGTCGCCGGGTAGCGTGGGCAGCAATCGGTGAGTCCTGCGGCGGGGGAGAACGATGAGCCTTTACGACGGGGTCGACCTACGGCTGAACGTGCCGCACTCCGCCCGGATGTACGACTACTTCCTCGGCGGCTTCACCAACTTCGCCGCCGATCGCGAGGCGGCCGGTCAGGCGCTCGCCGCACTGCCCTGGCTGCGCTCGACCGCGCGCGCCAACCGGGCCTTCATGCAGCGCTCGACGCGGGCGCTCGCCGAAGCCGGCCTGGACCAGTTCCTCGACATCGGCACCGGCATCCCCACCTCGCCCAACCTGCACGAGATCGCCCAGCGGGTGAACCCGCGGGCCCGGGTGGTCTACGTCGACAACGACCCGATCGTGCTCTCGCACGCCCAGGCCCTGCTCACCGGGGCCCGCGAGGGCCGCACCGCGTACGTCGAGGCCGAACTGACCGACCCGGTGGCACTGCTCGCCGCGCCCGGCCTCCGGGACACCATCGACCTCGCCCGCCCGGTCGCGCTCTCCCTGAACGCCGTCCTGCACTTCGTCCTCGACGGCCCGGGCGACCCTGACGGCCCGGACGACCGTGTCGGACCGGACGCCCCTGACGGCCGTGTCGGGGGGAACCGCGCCCACGCGATCGTCGAGCACCTGAAGGCCGCCCTCGCCCCCGGCAGCGCGCTGGTGCTCTCCCACGTCACCGCCGAGTTCGCGCCCGAGGAGATCGCCCGCCTGGCCGGCATCTACCGGGCCGCCGGAACCCCCGGCCAGGCCCGTACGCACCACGAGATCGCCCGGTTCCTCGGCGGCTGGACGCTCCTCGCCCCCGGTCTCGTCCCCACCCCGCGCTGGCGCCCGGACGGCCCCGAGGACACCGCCGTGACCGACGTCGAGGCCTCCCTCTACGCGGCCGTGGCCCTCAAGCCGTAGCGGCCCGGCGGGCGCCACCGGCCACCTCGGCGCCCACCCCCGGTGCGGACGGGCCCGCGTCGGCCCAGACTGGTCGTGGAGCCTGCCCCGAGGAGAGTCATGCTGCTCGGACTCACCACCGCCCTGGTCGCGACCGTCTGCTTCGGCTTCGGCTCGGTCTTCCAGGCGCGCGGCGCGCGATCGGCGCCGCGGGCGGACCGGGTGCGGGTCGGACTGCTGGCCGCCCTCGCGCGCTCCTGGCAGTTCCTGCTGGGGACGGCGCTGGACATCGGCGGCTTCGTGCTGAGCGTGGTCGCGCTGCGCAGCCTGCCGCTCTTCCTGGTCCAGGCGGTCACCAACGCGGGCCTCGCGGTGACGGCGCTCGCCGCCGTCTGGCTGCTCGGCGCCCGGCTGCGACGCGGCGACGTGGCCGGGATCGTCGCGGTGGTCGTCGGACTCACCCTGCTGGCCCTGGGCTCCGGGCGCGAGGGCCGAGAGTACGCGCCCCCGGTCTTCCACTGGGCGCTGCTCGCCACCACGGTCCTGATGCTGCTGCTCACCCTGGTGCTGGCCCGCCGGGACGGCAACGCCGCGGCGGCCGGCCTCGGCCTGCTCGCCGGGGTCGGTTTCGGGGTGACCAGCCTGGCCGTCCGCGTCCTCGACGTCGGCGGGGTGGCCGACGTCCTCACCGACCCGGCGGCGTACGGGCTCGCCCTCGGCGGCCTCGGGGGCTATCTGGCGTACGCGCTCGCGCTGCAGCGCGGCACGGTGACGGCGGCCACGGCGGCCGGCACGGTGACCGAGACCTTCGGCCCGGCGCTGATCGGGGTGGTCGCCCTGGGCGACGCGGCGCGCCCGGGCTACGCCTGGTGCGCGCTGGCCGGCTTCGCGGTGGCGGTCGGCGGCACCTTCGTGCTCTCCCGGTTCGGCGAGGTGGAGGCCGAGGTGGGTCCGGCCGCGGCGGGGGCCGAGGACCGGGCCGAGGAGGCGGCGCTGCCACCCCGGTAGCCCGGACGGCGCCCCCGTGCGAAGGTGACTTGCCGGACAAAACGGACGGCCAGGTGCAGAGGACGGGAGCAGCCATGGTGGACGAAGGCCGTCACCGGCCCCGGCGGCCGGACCGGCCCGGGAGCCCCGCCGCCGCGCCGCCGGTGGCGCTGATCACCGGCGCCTCCTCCGGCATCGGCGCCGCCACCGCCGCCCGCCTCGCGCCGGCCGGCTGGCAGCTGCTGCTGTCCGGCACCGACCGCACCCGGCTGGACGGGATCGCCGCCCGCACCGGCGGCCGGGCCCTGCCCGAGGACCTCGCCAAGCCGGACGGCCCGCAACGCCTCGCCGAGGCGGCGCTGGCCGCCGCCGGCCGGGTCGACGTCCTGGTCGCCAGTGCCGGCCTCGGGTGGCGGGGACCCTTCGCCCAGACCCCCACCGACACCCTGGACCGGATGATCGAGGTCAACCTCGCCGCCCCGCTGCGGCTGGTCCGCCTGCTGCTCCCCGGCATGCTGGAGCGCCGGCGCGGCCGGATCGTGCTGCTCGGCTCGATGGCCGGGGAGGTCGGTGTCCGCGACGAGGCCGCCTACGCGGCCACCAAGGCCGCGCTGTCGATGTTCGCCGAGAGCCTCTGGTACGAGCTGCACGGGACCGGCGTCGGCGTCCGGATCGTCCTGCCGGGCCCGGTGGACACCCCCTTCTTCGCCCGTCGCGGCACCCCCTACCAGCGTGAACGCCCCCGCCCGGTGAGCCCCGAGCAGGTCGCCGACGCCGTGCTCGGGTCGATCACCACGGCCCGCGACCGGCCCTTCGTCCCGCGCTGGCTCGGCTTCGCCGCACGCGTCCACGGCGCCGCGCCGGGGGTGTTCCGGCGCATGGCGTCCCGGTTCGGCTGACCGGGGGCGGGCACCGATGGACCGGGCTCGAACGGCCCGCCGGGCGGCCCTCGTCGCGGCGGGCGCCGAGCTGCTCCACCTCGCCCCGGCCGCCGTCCGCCTCCCGGCCGTGCGCCGGACGCTCGCCCGCCGCACGGCCGGGTACGGCGACACCCCCGGTCACATCGCCCTGACCTTCGACGACGGTCCGGACCGGCGCAGCACCCCGTACGTCCTCGACGCCCTGGACGGGCTCGGCGCCCGGGCCACCTTCTTCCTGCTCGGCACCATGCTGGAGCGGGCCCCGGAGCTCGGCCGCGAACTGGTGGCCCGCGGCCACGAGGTGGCCGTGCACGGCTGGTACCACCGCCCCCAGTGGTACCCGGCCCCCGCCCGCGACCTGCGCGAACTGCGCCGCGCCACCGAGGCGGTCACCGACCTCTGCGGGGTGCGCCCGCTCTGGTACCGCCCGCCCTACGGCGTCCTGACGGCCGGCCCGGCGCTGGCCGCCCGCCGGCTCGGCCTGCGCACGGTGCTCTGGACGGCCTGGGGCCGGGACTGGACCGAGGACGCCACCGCCGCCTCCGTCCTCGCCACCGCCCGCCCCGGCCTCGCCGCCGGCGCCACCCTCCTGCTGCACGACTCCGACTGCACCTCCGCCCCCGACTCCTGGCGCGCCACCCTCGCCGCCCTCCCCCTCCTCGCCGCCCACTGCCGGGACCACGGCCTCGTCCTCGGCCCCCTGCGCGACCACGCCGTGCCCGCCCGGCCGGGCCCCGTGCGGTGACGGGCACCCGCGCGGCCGGGCCCCGTGCGGTGACGGTACCCCCGGGGCGGCTACGCCAGGCCGACCCGGGCCAGGGCGGCCGCGAACCCCGTCCGCCAGCCCTCCGGCGAGGCGCCGGCGGACGGGGCCGGCGCCGGGCGGTCCAGTGCGGCGAGCGCGGTGCGGACCACGTCGGCCGGGCGGGCGGAGGTGACGTCGGCGTGGCCCAGCTCCAGTTCGTGCTGGAGGTTGTCCCGGCCGTGGCCCTGGACGACGTCCAGCAGGAGCAGCCGGCGGCCGAGCGCCCGGGCCTCGCTGCAGGTGTCGCCGGAGCTGGTCACCACCAGGTCGGCGGCGGCCATCAGCGCGGGGATCCGCTCGGTGTAGCCGAACGGGTGCAGGCGCGGGCGCCGACCGGCGGCGTGGCGCAGCCGGCGCTCCAGCTCGCCGTTGCGCCCGGCCACGGCGAGCACGTGCGGCCCGGCGTCGGCCAGGTCGGCGGCGGTGCGGGCGAGCGGGCCGAGCCCCCAGGAGCCGGACATCAGCAGCACGCACCGGGCGTCCGGCGGCACGCCGAACTCGCCCCGGGCCGCCGCACGGGCCGGCGGGCGGTAGAACGGCGCCCGCAGCGGCGCCGGCAGCACGGCGATCTCCGCCTCGGGCCGGTAGCGCCGCACCGCGCACGCCGCGACCTCGGAGGTGACCAGGAAGAGGTCGGTGCCCTCCTGCACCCAGAGCCGGTGCGGCGTGACGTCGGTGCAGAGCACCAGGTGCCGGAACGCCGGCCCGCCGGGCCGTCGGGGCAGCCGGTTCACCGCCGAGGTCGCGGTGGCGAACACGGACACCACCAGCTCCGGCCGCTGCCGCGCCACCAGCTCCCGCAGGGCCGGGACCAGCCGGGTGCGGGCCGCGGCGTCGGCGAGCAGGGCCGGGCGGGTGCCGGGCCGCAGCGCCGCGAAGTGGAAGGCGTCGTAGACGCCGGGCAGGTCGAGCAGCCGGCGGAAGACCGCCTCGCCGGCCGCGCCCGCGCGCTGTCCGAGCAGCGCCATCGCGTCCACCGTGGCGGTGGTCCAGCCGCGGGCCCGCAGCGAGTCGGCGCAGGCCTGGGCCATCACGTCGTGGCCCTGCCCGAGCGAGCCGGAGACCAGCAGCGCGTGCGGCACCGGTGGCGCCGCCTCAGGAGGCGCCGGCCGCCGGGCCGGGGGCGCCGCCGCCCTCGTCCCGGTACCAGTCCGCGTACCGCCGCAGGCCGTCCGCGAAGTTGGTCCGCGGCGACCAGCCGAGCAGCCGCTTCGCCTGGGCGGCCGAGATGCGGCGCCCGGCGTAGTCGGCGGTGCGGGCCTCGATGTGCGAGATGGTGACCGGGCCGAGCAACTCGTCGACGGTGTCGGCGATGTCCCGGACGGAGACGGCGGTGGAGCCCTCCAGCGCGAAGGTCTGGTCCTCCGCGGCGGGGGAGAGGGCGCGCACGTGCGCGTCCGCGAGGTCCTCGACGTAGACGAAGTTGCGGCTCTGCCGGCCGTCGCCCGCGATGGTGATCGGCCGACCGGCCAGCGCGGCCTGCACGAACCGGGCGACCACCAGCTCGTCCCGCATCCGCGGCCCGTACGGGATGCCGTAGCGCAGGATGGTGAAGTGCTGCCCGTACAGCTCGCGGTAGCTGTGCACCAGCATCTCGGCGGCCAGCTTGGTGGCGACGTACAGGTGCCCGCTGTGCTCCAGCTCGATGGGCACGTGCTCGTCCAGCTCCTGCTCGCCGCTGTCCAGCTGGTCGTCGGTGAGGGCGGCGCCGTAGACCCAGACGGTGCTCGCCAGCACGGTGCGGCTGAGGCCGCTGCGCCGGGCCGCCTCCAGGACGCTCTCGGTGCCGTCGATGTTGATCCGCACGGCCCGGACGGGGTCGGCGGCGACGTGCTCGACGTCGGCCATCGCGGCGAGGTGGAAGACCACTTCGCAGCCGTCCAGGGCGGCGGTGAGGGCGGGCAGGTCGAGGATGTCGATGCGGGAGTGCTCGGCGTCGGTGTTGAGGTACTTGTCGGTGGTGTCCACCGCGAGCACCTCGTGGCCGGCTGCGAGCAGCCGGTCCACGACGTGTGAGCCGATGAATCCGCATCCCCCGGTGACGGCTACGCGCACGTTCTCTCTCCTTGTCCGGCCTTCTCCCGCGCCGTCCGGGCCGGGCTGGCCGGCCGGGTGGCGGGGACTCTCTGGGCGGTGCGGGCGTTCGGGGCGGTGCCGGTGGTCCTGGTCCTGCCGGTCCTGGTCCTGCTGGTCCTGCCGGTGGTCCCGGCCGTCCCGGTCATCCCGCGAGCCGGTGGTGGACGGCCGAGACCGCCTCGATCACCTGCTCGGTCTCGTCCTCGGTCATGTCGGAGTGCACCGGCAGGCAGATCTGCCGCGCGCAGAGGTCCTCGGCGACCGGCAGCGGCCCGCGCCGGTAGGGGGCCAGCACCGGCTGGAGGTGCAGCGGCAGGTCGTACACCTCACCGGAGAGCCGCACCCCGTACTCCTCGGCCACCGTCCGCTTGAACACCGCGCGGTCGACGCCGGCCGGCAGCAGGGCGACGTACTTGTAGTAGTTGCTGCGGCAACCGACCGGCTCGACCGTCGGCCGGAGGCCGTCGAGCCCGGCGAGCGCCGTGTCGTACCGCTGCGCCACCTGGCGCCTGGTCTCCACGAACTCCTTGAGCCGGCGCAGGTGGACCGCGCCGACGGCGGCGTTCAGCTCGCTCAGCCGCCAGGAGGCGCCGAACCGCACGTGGTGGTTGGTGGTGAACGACCCCTTGCCCTGGTCCCGGTGGATCCGCGCCTCGTCGCGCAGCTCGGGCGACTCGGTGAGGATCATGCCGCCCTCGCCGCTGGTGGTGACCTTGGTCGGGTAGAACGAGAAGGCGCCGGCCAGGCCGAAGGACCCGGCCGCGCGCCCGCCGTAGCTGCTGCCGTGCGCGTGGGCGGCGTCCTCGATCAGCGGGATGCCCCGGCGGTCGCAGACCGCCCGAAGGTCGTCCACCTCGGGGGTGATCAGGCCGCCGATGTGCACCAGCACCACGGCGGCGGTGTCCGGGGTGAGGGCCGCCTCCAGCGTCTCGGGGGAGAGCGCGAACGTCGCCGGGTCCACGTCGGCGATCACCGGGCGGCCGCCGGCGTGCACGATGGCGGCGGCGGTCGCGTAGAAGGTGACCGCCGGGACGACCACGTCGCGGTCGCGGACGTCCACGGTGCGCAGGACGATCTCCAGCGCCGCCGTGCCGCTGGCGACGGCGACGGCGTGCGAGGCGCCGTGCTCGGCCGCGAAGGCCTGCTCGAACCGCTCCGTCCACGGGCCGAGGGTCAGCGCGCCGGTGGCGAGGATCTCCGTCACCGCGTCCGCGACGGCCGTGCGGTCGGTCTCGTCGAACACGATGCGAGCGGCTGGAACGCCCATGAGGCCACCTCCGGCAGCGGGATGAACAGATCATCGAAACGGTCAAGGACGGCCGGACCGGACAAAACGGTCGGGCCAGGCACATCACGCTACTTCGCCGGACCGCTCCCGGCCCGTCGTCACCGCCCGCACGGGTGACCGCGTGGGCGGTGACCCTCCCGGGACGGCCCGACAGCTGCTCCGCACGGCGCAGGACAGCTACTCCGTTCGGGGGAGCGCGCTACTGCGCACGGACTACGTGAACGGCCTGCGCAGCGATGACGACGCGGAGGTCCCCGCCGATCGAGGATGGCCATGCTCCGGGCGACCCGGGCCGTGAGGCGGCCCGGTGCCCGGGCCCGCACCTGTGAACGTCATCCGAAGGAGTCTGCTCTTCCGTGGCCACATTCCTGTACCGCCTGGGCCGATGGGCCTTCCTCCGGCGCCGCTTGATGACCCTGCTCTGGGTCGCCCTGCTGGCGACCGCCGGAGTCCTGGCCGCCAAGGCACCGGCGGCACCCGACGACGGCTTCGCGATGCCGGGCACGGAAGCGCAGCGGGCCTTCGACCTGATGGACGAGCGCTTCCCCGGCAGCACCGCCGAGGGCGCCTCGGCCCGCCTGGTCTTCGTCGCACCGTCCGGGCAGAAGATCACCGCCGGTACCAACCAGCAGGCCGTGGAGCGGACGGTCGCCGAGATCGCCCACGGCGAGCAGGTCACCGGCGCGGTCAGCCCGTTCCAGGCGGGCGCCGTCTCCAAGGACGGCTCGACGGCCTACGCGACGGTCAGCTACGACGCCAAGCCCGGCTCGTTGACCACGGCCGCCACCGACGCCCTCCAACAGGCGGCGCAGCACGGGCGGGACGCCGGTCTCACGGTCGAGATCGGCGGCTCCGCCCTCATGGGCGGAGCGGAGGCCGGCGGCACGGCGGAGGCCATCGGCATGGCGATCTCCGCCGTCGTCCTGGTGATCACCTTCGGATCGCTGGCCGCCGCCGGGCTGCCCCTGCTGACCGCGCTGGTCGGCGTCGGCCTCGGCATCGCCGCCATCACCGCCCTCGGCAGCACCCTCGGCCTCTCCACCACGACCAGCACGCTCGCGATGATGCTCGGCCTCGCGGTCGGGATCGACTACGCCGTCTTCATCGTGTCCCGCTACCGGGCCGAGCTCCTGGAGGGGCACGAGCCCCGGGAGGCCGCCGGCCGGGCCGTCGGCACGGCCGGCTCCGCGGTGGTCTTCGCCGGGCTCACCGTCGTGATCGCGCTGGCCGGGCTCTCCGTGGTCGGCATCCCGATGCTCGCCAAGATGGGCATGGCCGCCGCCGGCACGGTCGTGATCGCGGTCCTGGTCGCCCTCACCCTGGTCCCGGCCCTGCTCGGATTCCTCGGCGGGCGGGTGCTGCCGCGCCGCGCCCGGCGCACCGCCGCCCGCCGGGTCCGCTCCCGCCGGGCACCGGCCGGCCCGGCCGTCGCCGACGGCGCGCCCGGCGCCGGGGTCCCCCCGGTCCTGGCCGTCGTCCCCGCCGGGGAGCAGCCGGCCAACGGCGGCACCCGCTGGGCCCGCCTGGTGCTGCGCCGCCCGGTGGCGGTGCTGCTGAGCGGCGTCATCGGCCTGGGCATCCTCGCCCTGCCCGCCCTCGACCTGCGGCTCGGTCTGCCGGGCGAGGAGTCCAAGCCGACCTCCACCACCCAGCGGCGTGCCTACGACCACCTCTCCGAGGGCTTCGGCCCCGGCTTCAACGGCCCGCTGACCGTCCTGGTGGACGCCAAGGGCGCCGCCGACCCGAAGGCCGCCGCCGAGCGGGTCGGCCAGGAGGTGGCCGGCCTGCCGGGTGTGGTGTCGGTGTCGCCGCCGGTGTTCAACAAGGCCGGCGACACGGCGATGATCAACGCGGTGCCGTCCACCGGACCGAGCGCCGCCGAGACGGTGGAGCTCGTCCACACCATCCGCGACCGCTCGCCGGGCCTGAAGTCCGCGACCGGCGCGACCGTCCTGGTGAGCGGCGCCACGGCGATGAACATCGACGTCTCGCAGAAGCTCAGTGACGCGCTGGTGCCCTACCTCGCCGTCGTCGTCGGCCTGGCGGTCGTCCTGCTGCTGGTGGTGTTCCGCTCCGTCCTCGTCCCGCTCAAGGCGGCACTCGGGTTCCTGCTCTCGGTGGCCGCCGCCCTCGGCGCCGTCGTCGCGGTCTTCCAGTGGGGCTGGCTCGCCGATCTGATCGGCGTGGAGCAGACCGGCCCGGTGATGAGCTTCATGCCGATCTTCATGATCGGGGTGGTCTTCGGCCTGGCCATGGACTACGAGGTCTTCCTGGTCACCCGGATACGCGAGGCCTACGTCCACGGGGAGGAGCCGGGCGAGGCCGTCGTCACCGGGTTCCGGCACAATGCCCGGGTCGTCACGGCCGCCGCGTTGATCATGATCAGCGTCTTCGCGGGCTTCATCGGGATGGCCGAGCCGATGGTCAAGATGATGGGGCTCGGCCTCGCCGCGGCCGTGGCCTTCGACGCCTTCGTGGTCCGGATGGCCATCATCCCGGCCGCCCTGGCGCTGCTCGGCCGCCGGGCGTGGTGGCTGCCGCGCCCGCTGGACCGGATCCTGCCCGACGTCGACGTCGAGGGCACCCGGCTACAGGCCCGCACGCCGGAGCCCGAGCCGGCCAGGCACTTCGTGGGCGTCTGATTCGTTCGTCCTGGTCGGGGCCGCCGTCGTCCGCGCCGGCGGCCCCGACCAGCCCGCCCCCGCCGTCCGGTGGGGGCGGGTGACCGCAGTCGGCAGGAGCCCGCCCGGGGGCGCCGCCACCGCCCCCGGATCCAGAGAGCACGAGATGACCGACACCTGGCTGCGGCGCCACGCCCGCCACCACCCCCGCCTGCTGGACGCGGTGTCCGGGCTCACCCTCTTCCTCCTGACCGCCGCCGGCACCACCGTCGACGGGACGGGCCACTACGGCCACCCCCAACCGCTGCCGCTGGCTCTGGCGGCCCTCTCCAGTGCCGCGCTCTTCGCCCACCGGCGCTACCCGCGCACGGTGGCCGCGGTGACGCTCGGCAGCGGGGTCCTGATCGAGCTGACCGCGATCAAGCCGAGTCCGGCCCTGATCCTGCCGCTGCTGGCCGCGCTCTACTTCCTCGCCGTGCGGACCGACCGGCTCACCGCCCGCGTCGCCACGGCCGTCTCGGCGGTCGCGCTCACCGCCACCGCCCTGGTCGTCGACTCCGACGCGCCGCTGGCCGAGAAGATCGGCGTCGCGACCTGGGTCGTGCTGCCCGGCGCCGTCGGCGACTCGATCCGCAACCGGCGTGCCCACCTGGCCGCGATCGAGGAGCGCGCCGAACGGGCCGAGCGCACCCGGGAGGAGGAGGCCCGCCGCAGGGTCGCCGACGAGCGGATCCGGATCGCCCGCGACCTGCACGACGTCGTCGCCCACCACATCGCGCTGGCCAACGCCCAGGCGGGCATCGCCGTGCACCTGATGGACACCCACCCGGCCGAGGCCCGCGAGATGCTCAGCCACCTCACCGACGCCACCGGCTCCGCGCTCCAGGAGCTCAAGGCCACCGTCGGCCTGCTGCGCCGTGCCGACGACCCCGAGGCGCCGCTGGAGCCCGCCCCCGGGCTGGGGCAACTGACCGACCTGATCAACTCCTTCGAACGCGCCGGCCTGGCGGTCCGCCTCGCCGTCGAGGGCGAGCCGCGCCCGCTCTCCCCGGGCGTCGACCTGACGGCCTACCGGATCGTCCAGGAGTCCCTGACCAATGTGGCCAAGCACGCCCGGGGCGCCGGCGCCGAGGTCACCCTCGCGTACTCCGGCAGCCGGGTCGCACTCACCGTCGCGAACGCCACACCCGCCAGGAACGGGCCCGTGCCGAGCGGGCCCCGCCTCGCCCCGGCGGTGGCCGGCGCCGCCGGCTACGGGCTGATCGGCATGCGCGAGCGCGCCGGCGCCGTGGGCGGCCGGCTCCGGGCCGACCGCCGGCCGGACGGCGGCTTCCTGGTCTCCGCCGAACTCCCCCTGCGCACCGCCGCCCGAGACGACAAGGACCACGCATGACCATTCGCGTACTGCTCGCCGACGACCAGGCGCTGCTGCGCGGCGCCTTCCGGGTGCTCATCGACGCGGCCGAGGACATGGAGGTGGTGGGGGAGGCCGCCGACGGCCGCGAGGCGGTGGAGCTCGCCCGCGCCACCCGCCCCGACGTCGTCCTGATGGACATCCGGATGCCCGGCGTGGACGGCCTCTCCGCGACGGCCGCGATCTGCGCTGACGAGGAGCTCACCGGCACCCGGGTGCTGATCCTCACCACCTTCGAGATCGACGAGTACGTCGCCCAGGCCCTGCGCGCGGGCGCCGGCGGCTTCCTGGGCAAGGGCGCCGACCCGAAGGAACTGCTCGCCGCCCTGCGCACGGTGGCCGCCGGGGACGCCCTGCTCTCGCCCGCGGCCACCCGCGCGGTGATCGACCAGTTCCTCGCCCAGCCCGGGCCCGCCGGTGCGGGCGACCCCGAGCGGCTGTCGGCGCTCACCGCCCGGGAGCGTGAGGTGATGGCGATGGCCGCCACCGGCCTGACCAACGAGGAGATCGCCGAGCGGATGTACGTCAGCCCCTTCACCGTGCGGACTCACGTCCATCGTGCGATGTCCAAGCTCGACGCCCGCGACCGGGCCCAACTGGTGGCCATCGCCTACCAGTCCGGGCTGGTCCCGGCGGCCCGCCCGCCGCGCTGAGCGGGCCGGTCCGTCGGGCGCCCCGCCCCGGGCAACCGCCCGCCCGTCGACCGGGCACCGTCCGGGTCCCGCCCGGGCACCGTCCACGCCCCGTCCGGGCAAACGCCCGGCCCCGACCTGGGCCCCTGGCCGCCCCAGCCAGACCCCAGCCCGACCCCAGCCCGGCCCCTCGCCGCGGCCGGGGCGTCCGCCGCAGGCTGACGGGGTGCCACCGGGGCTGCGACCGCCGGGCGTTGGCCCCGACCTCGGCGGACCGCTCGCCGGACCCCGGCAACCGCGCTGTTCCGCCTGCACCGTTACCATGCGCACCATGGCCCGCCACCGGGGCGGCCGGAGCTGCTTCCCCAGGTGAACGGGGAGCGGGAGGGGCGAGGATGTCAGGCATGGGGTGGATGTCAGGGAACCGGCAGGGGGAGCGCTGGCCGGGGGTGGACCTGCGGATGGACGTCCCGCACTCGGCCCGGGTGTACGACTACCTCATCGGCGGCAAGACCAACTTCGAGGCCGACCGGACCGCGGCCCACGCCTCCGTCAAGGCGTGGCCGGCCCTGCCGATCTCGATGCGCACCACCCGCACCTTCATGCAGCGCGTGGTCCGCCACCTCGCCGAGGAGCACAAGGTCCGCCAGTTCCTGGACATCGGCACCGGGATCCCGACCTCGCCCAACGTGCACGAGATCGCGCAGGGCATCGCACCGGAGGCGCGCGTCGCCTACGTCGACAACGACCCGATCGTGCTGACCCACGCCCGTGCCCTGATGTCGAGCACCGAGGAGGGCCGGACCTCCTACATCGACGCCGACTTCCGCGACGTCGACTCGATCATGGGTGCCCCGCAACTGCGCGAGGTGCTGGACCTGACGCAGCCGGTGGCGCTCTCCCTGATCGCGATCGTGCACTTCGTCCTCGACCAGGACGATCCGCAGGGCATCGTGCGGCGGTTCATGGACCAGCTGGCCCCGGGGAGCTTCCTGGCCCTGACCGTCTTCACGGGGGACACCGACCCGGTGGGCGTGGGCGGCGTCGGCCGCGAGTACAACGCGCGCGGCATCCCCCTGCAGATCCGGGACAAGAAGGAGACGCTCGCCTTCTTCGACGGCTTCGACCTCCTCGACCCGGGCGTGACCCTCGTGCACCACTGGCGGCCGGACGCGGACGCGGCACCGGTGCGCGACCAGGACATCGCGATGTACGGAGGCGTGGCCGTCAAGCGCGGCTGAGCCGCGCGCCGCCGCGCCCGGACGACCCGTGGCGAGCCTGAGCCAACCGCCGCCGCCCGGACGACCCGTCGCTGCGAGGCCGCCGTCCGAGCCCCGACCGGGGAGCGGGCGGCGGCGGGTTCCGGGCCCGCGCCCACCGTCCCGGACGACGACGTGGCGCCCGAACGACTGCTCGCGCACGACGATCACACGCTCCCCGGTCAGGTCCGACGGGTCCTCCCGCCGTTCCACCCGCACGGTTCGACGATCTCGCCCGCCTCGCAAGCCGCCGCCTTCGGGCGTGGCAGTGGCAGAATGCGGACGCAGCAGGGGGTGGCACCGTCGGGAGGCCGAGTTCGCTCGCACCGAGCTCCTGACGGCGGCGGCGCACCGTCGAGCGAGGGAGCACCGTGGACCGGACCGGGCCCACCGACGACCGGGTGGTCGGGATCGATGTCGGCGGCAGCGGAATCCGGCTCGCCCTCGCCCCCGGCGGGTGGCCCGCCGACCTCTCCGGCGCGCGGATCCGCGAACTCGCGGCACCGGCCCGGATCACCGAGGGCGGGCACGACGCCGAGGCACTGCTGACGCGCCTGCTCCCCGCCCTGGACGCGCTGGTCGCAGGCCTGCCGCCCGGTGCGCGGATCGGGGCGGTGGCCGTCGGGGCGACCGGCATGGCACTGCTCGGCCGGCACCTCGCCGCCGCACTCCCCGCCCCGCTGGCCCGGGCGACCGGCGCGGACCGGCTGGTGCTGGCCGGCGACGCCGTCACCGCCCACGTGGGTGCCCTCGGAAGGCGGCCGGGCGTGGCCGTGGCCGGCGGGACGGGCCTGGTCGCGATCGGCCTCCACCCGGACACGGGCTGGTACCGGGCCGACGGGTGGGGCCAGTTGCTCGGCGACTGCGGAAGCGGCGGCTGGATCGGCCGGGCCGGTCTGGAGGCGGCGCTGCGTGCCTTTGACGGCCGGACCGGTGGCTCGACCGCGCTGCTGGCAGCGGCCGAGCACCGCTACGGCCCGGTCACCGGCCTGCCCGCAGCCCTGCAGCCGCGCCCCGACCGCGCCGCCCTGCTCGCCGCCTTCGCGCCCGATGTGGTGGGTGCGGCGGACGGCGGCTGCCCGGTCGCGAGCGCGATCGTGCGGCGGGCGGGGGAGGAGATCGCCGACGCGGCGGCGGCCGCCGCGCGGTCCGCCGCCCTGTCGGCGCCGCAGGTCGCGCTGACCGGCGGCCTGTTCACCCTGGCCCGCCTGCGTGAGGCGGCGCTGGCAGCCCTGGACGACCGTCTCCCGGCGGCCCGCCCGCACCGCCCCGACGGTCCGCCGCTGCTCGGCGCGCTGCGACTGGCGGCCGGCGCGGCCGGTACGGCCGGCACGGCGCTGCCCTGGCCGCTGGATCCGCCACTGCTCGATGTGCGCACCATGCCGGCCTGAGCCCGGCCCGAGCCCGGCCCGACAACGCGTTCGGGCCTCAGCCGGTCCGAACGGTGATCGCGCCGTTGGAGGTGCTCAGATCGAGCCGGAAGCGGCCGTCCGCGTCGGCGGCGACGCCGATGTCCTTGCGGCCGTTGTCGGTACTGGCCGACACCCGGTAGCTCGCGGGCGGCACGGTGAGGGTGATGGCGCCGTTCGACGTCTTGGCCGTGACGTCCTGGGCCTCGGCCGGTGAGAGCTCGATCCGCCCGTTGCCGGTCTGCGCCCGGATGCGGTCGCCGTTCAGTCCCCTGCCGCTGATCGAGCCGTCGGTGGTCCGCACCTCGGTCGGCCCGGCGACGTCGTCCAGCGTGACGCTTCCCGACTCCGTGGACACGTTCACCGCGCCCACCCGGGAGAGCCGGACGGACCCGTCGGTGGTCCTCCCGTCGATCGGGAGGCCGGCCGGTACCTCCACGGTGTAGCTCACCGAGCAGCCTCGGCCGCAGCCGCCGAGGACCAGCACACCGCCCTCCACCCGGGCGGTCTCCCCGGGCCGGTCGGCCTCGTAGTCCACCGATCGGTGCACGGACACCCGGGTGGCGCCCTCCGTACCCCGCACGACGACGCTGCCGGCGCTGCTGTCCAGCCGCACGGCGGTGATCCGCTCCGACCGGACGGAGTCGTCCGTGAAGTGCTCCCCCGGTGCGCAGGCGCCGAGCACACCGACGCCGATCCCGGCGATCACGAGAGCCCCGACCGTGCGGTGCCGCTGACGCATCCTGCTGCCCCCTGCTTGTCCGTTCGCTGCCGCCGGCTGCTTCGCGCAGCCGGCCCGTCGACCGTAACCGGGTGGAGAGGGCGCGAACCATGGGGCTGTCACCCGTCCCGGCCGGGTGCAGGCCACCCGGTGGACCTGGTGCGCAGTACACCCCCGCCGGCCCGGGGCCCGGGCCGTCCGCCGCGGCGAGGGCACCGGCGGTCCGGACTCCCCGGCGGCGGGACGCGGGGCGGCGGCCGTTCCCGTCGCGGCCGTCCGCGCGGCCCGTACCGTTCGCGCAGCCCGGTCGAAGTGATCGCAACGCGGCCTATACTCGGTCTGCTTGACCGACGAACGGCACAACGGGGGGCGTTCATGGAGAGCTACACGGAGACTCCGCTGGGCCTGATCATCCTGATCCTGGGCGGCGTGACGCTGGTTCTGCGGGTGGTGTCACTCCCGCTCCTGATACGCGCTCAGCAGGCCACCCGCTACCGCGCGGCCGCTCGCCTCGGGGGCCCGGCCGGTCGGCCGGCGGTGCCGGCGGGGCTGACGGCGGCGGCGGTCGGTGAGCAGGCGTTCGTCCTGCTGGGCGCGGTCGGTCTGGTGGTCCTGCTGGGCTCGACGGTCGCCGGCAACAACTTCCGGTACATGATGCCGTCGATCGTTTCGGAGAGCCCGCTGACCCCAGCCCGGTTCTTCGATGTCCACTACGTCATGGCGGAGCCGGTCTTCCTCATCCCGGCGGTTGCCACCCTGCTCGGCTGGGTGTTCCTCTGGCTCCTGACGCAGCGCAACCTGCTGACCATCGCCATGCCCCCGGGGGCCGGGACGTCCCCCGGCAGTACCGTCCGGCTGATCGTCGGGTTCGTCCTGCGCGTGGTGGTCGGCGCGCTGGTGCTGCCGATCGGAGTCGTCGAAGGCGCGCTGATGTTCCAGATCATCGCGGTCGTGACCAGCCGTCGCCCCCGGGACGTCGGTGTCGGCGCCGGGGGACACCTCGCGCCCGAGGCTCCGCCCGTCGCTCCGCCCGTCGGTCGGCCCGCGCCCTTCGTGCCGATGCCGGCCGCCCCGGTCGACGCGCCCTGGTCCATGTCGGCCCCACCGGCGCCGCAGGTCCCGCCGGCCGTACCGCTCGGGCGCGTCGCCCCCGCCGGCCACACTCCGCCGCTCGGGCGCGTCGCCCCCGCCGGCCACACCCCACCGGTCGGGCACATCGCTCACCAGGAGCTGTACCCGTACGAGCCGCGGACGATCGGTGGGTACCAGTTGCTCGGCCGGATCGGGTCCGGTGGCATGGGCACGGTCTACCTGGCCCGCCGCGAGGGCTCGGCCACCCAGGTCGCGCTGAAGACGATCAACCCCGAACTCCTCGGCGAAGCCGAGCTGTTGCGGCGCTTCGAGCGCGAGGCGGAGGTGCTGGCGATGGTGTCCGGCGCCTACACCGCCCGGGTGCTCGACGCCGGCGTCGACTCCGGGCGCCCCTACCTGGCCATGGAGTTGCTGGACGGCCGCCCGCTCGACGTCCACCTGCGCGAGCAGGGGCCGATCCGTTCGCCCGAGGCGCTGCGGGCGCTGGCGCTCGCGCTGGCCCTGGCCCTGCGCGGGGTGCACCGGCTGGGGCTGGTGCACCGGGACCTCAAGCCGGCCAACATCATGCTGACGACGGCCGGTCCGCGGCTGCTCGACTTCGGCATCGCGGCGATCGTCGACGGCACCCGGCTGACCCGCACCGGTGGCGGCCCGGGGACGCTGACCTACATGGCGCCCGAGCAGTTCGGCGACGGGCCGGTCGGCCCGGCGGCGGACGTCTGGGCCTGGGCGTGCTGCGTGGTGTGCGCGGCGCACGGGGGGAGCCCGTTCGCGGCTGCCAGTACGGGGGCCGTGATCCGCCGGATCGTCGACACCGGCCCGGAGCCGACGGCCCTGGCGGCCCTCGCGGGGCTCGACCCGGGCCTCGCGGCCGTGGTCGGCCGCGCGCTGACCGCGGACCCGCAGGCCCGGCCCGGCGACGGCGGCGCACTGCTGGAGCTGCTGACCACGCGGCACGGCCCGGGCGGCACCGAGCCCGACGCGGGCGCGCTCCGCGACGAGATCACCCACGGCTGGCGCACCCTGGCGATCCGGACGGACCAGGGCCCGGCTCAGCAGTGACCGGGCGCCCGGGCCTGCCGGTAGGCGAGCCTGACGGCGTCGGGTGCGGGGTACCGGGGTGACCGGCTGGGGGCTGTCCCGCAGCGGCAGGTGGGCGGGACGGTCACGGGAGCGCCCGGTCGCCGGGCACCCGCGTACCTCGCCTTGGGCCGGTCGGTCGCCGCCTTCCTCGCCGTGTGGACCTTGGCGATCCGGGCGGACCGGGGGCGGGCTCGGCAGTGATCGGCTGCCGGCCGTGCGGGCCTGCCGGTACGCGAGCCTGACGGTCACCGGCGTGCCCGGTCGCCGCGTACCCGCGTACTCCTCCGCGGGCCGGTCGGCCGCCGCCGTCCTCGCCGTCCTCGCCGTCCTCGCCGGGCGCCCCGGCGCGTCCCGGCGCAGGATGGAGATCCCGGGCGTCCGACGACGGGACCGGCGACAACGGGAGGCTGTCGTGATCGGAATGGCTGACATCAGGGAGTGGCGCGGCCACGCCGTGGTCGACGAGAAGGACCACCGGATCGGCACACTGGAGTCGGTGTACGTCGAGACGGCCAGTGACCAGCCGTTCTTCGCCACCGTGACGGTCGGCCTGCCGTCCCGGCGACGGCTGGTGTTCGTCCCGCTCGACGGCGCCGTGGTCGGGCCCGGGTACGTGCGGGTCGCGTTCGCCAAGGGCGTGGTCAAGCAGGCCCCCTCGATCGGGACGGACGACGTCCTGCCCGCCGAGGACGAGTCGGCGGTCTTCGCGCACTACGAACTCGCCTACGCCCCCGGTGCCGGCGGCGAACGCCGACTCGCCAGGCGCTGAGGATCCGGCCCCGCCGCCGGCCGGTCGGGCCCGTCGGCTGCCATACCCCACGGGGTACGCTGGAAGCTCGTCGCGACAGCGGAAGGCGGCCCTGGGATGCAGGTGGACGAGGAAGCGGTCGGTGCCGTCCTGAACCGGCTCCGCCGGGCGCAGGGGCAGCTGGCCGGTGTGATCGCGATGATCGAGGCGGGCCGGGACTGCAAGGACGTCGTCACCCAGTTGGCGGCCGTCTCGCGGGCCCTGGACCGGGCCGGGTTCAAGATCGTGGCCAGCGGCATGCGCCAGTGCATGGCCGTCGCCGACGGGGACGCGCCGCCGATGAGCGAGGCGGAGCTGGAGAAGCTCTTCCTGGCCCTCGCCTGACGCCTGACGCCTGACACCAGGCGGCCGAGCGCCGAGGGCCGAGGGCCTGGCGCCGAACGGCGTCGGCCCGACCGGACACCGACCACCGTCGGCGGCAGAATGGTCTCGGCGGAAGGCGGCGGCCATGGACGACATCGGTTTCGGCCGGGCGCTGGCAGGCCTGCTGGAGGCCTCCCACCGGATCGGCCCCGGCGAGCTCGCGACAGCCGTCCGGGACGCGGCCCGCGCGATGGGGCTCACCGACGCGGTGGTCCTGCTGGCCGATGTGCGGCAGGTACGACTCGCGCCGCTGGAGCCAGCGCCCGCCGAGCCACCGCCCGCCGAGCCATCGCCCGCCGAGGAGCCGACCCACCCCGGTCCGCACCGGCACGGCGGCTCCTCGGACGCTGGCAGGCCGACGAGCGGGGCGCTCCCGTTGGAGGGGAGCCCGGCGGGCCGCGCGTACCGCACGGGCGCGGTGCAGTCCGCGCCGGCCGACGGCCGGTCCGGCCGGGTGCTGTGGCTGCCGATGCTCGACGGCGCCGAGCGGATCGGGGTGCTCCGCGTCGAGGCGCCCCCGGGCGGGAGCGTCGACATCGGTCACTGTCAGGCGCTCGCCTCGCTGGCCGGCCTGATCGTGGTGGCCAGGCTGCCCTTCGCGGACGACCTGGTCGACACCGTGCGCGTCGTTCCGATGACCCTCCAGGCCGAGCTGGCTTGGGCGTTCCTGCCGCCGCGCACGGTCGGTACCCGGCACGTGACGTCGACCGCGGTGCTGGAGCCCGCCTACGAGATCGGCGGGGACGCGTTCGACCACAGCTTCAGCGGGGACCGGCTGCGGGTCACCGTCGTCGACGCGATGGGTCACGACCTCGCCTCGGGCGGGTCGTCGGCGCTGGCGATCGCCGCCTGCCGGACCGTCCGCCGGGCCGGCGGCGGGCTCGCGGACATCTCCTCCGTGATCGACCGGGAGTTGGACCGGTGGTTCCCGGAGCGGCTGCTCACGGGCGTCTTCGCCGAGCTCGACACCTCCGACGGTCGGCTGACGTGGGTGAACCGCGGCCACCCGGCACCCCTGCTGATCCGCCGTCAGCACGTGGTGCCGGCCGCGCTCGAACGGACCGCCGAACCCCCGCTCGGGCTCGCCGGCCACGTGCGGACGCCCGGCACCGTCCACGAGGTCCGGCTGGAACCGGGGGACCGCGTGCTCATCCACACCGACGGTGTCACCGAGGCGCGTTCCGTCACCGGTGAGCTGTTCGGCGAGGAGCGGCTGACGGACATGGTCCTCCGCGCCACGGCGGCCGGGGAGGCCGCCCCGGAGGCGCTCCGACGGCTGGTCCACGCGCTGCTGGAGCGCCAGGAGCACCGGCTCTCCGACGATGCCACGATCGTCCTGGTGGAATGGCACCCCGACCGCTGACGGGCAGCCCGACCGCTGACGGGCGGTCCGGCTCGCCCTCCGGGGCCGCCCCGGGGCAGCGGCCCATCCGAAGGCCCGCCGGCTCCGAAGACCCCGTGGTCCGGCCGGAGGAGCCCCCGACTCCGGCCGGCCGCGAGGCCCCGCCCCGGCGCGCCGTGCCCCCGCGCGGAGCGCCGGAGTGGGAGGCTCGCCTGTCCCGCCGGGGCCGGCCGACCCGCCGACCACGGATCCGCCGACCCGCCGACCCGCCGACCCGCCGACCTCCGACCCACCGACCTCCGACCCACCGACCCGCCCGACCGATCCAGACCCGCCGAACCCCGTCCAGACCCACCACCACGACCACCGGGCCACCACTCATGACCGTCTCCATCGCCCTGCTCACCCAGGACCTCCGCCTGCACGACAACCCCGTGCTCCGCGCCGCCGCCGAGGCCGCCGACGAGGTCGTGCCGCTCTTCGTCCTCGACCCGGACGTCGCCGCCGCCGGCTTCGCCGTGCCCAACCGGACGGCCTTCCTCGCCGACTGCCTCACCGACCTCGATGCCGCGCTGCGCCCCCTCGGCGGCCGGCTGGTGCTCCGCCGGGGCGCGGCCGCCACCGAGACCGCCCGGCTGGCCGCCGAGGTGGGCGCCGTCTCGGTCCACGTCGCCGCCGGCGTGAGCGCCTTCGCCCACCGCCGCGAGCAGGCCCTGCGCGACCTCCTCGGTCCCCGCCTGCGCGTCCACGACGCCGTGCTGACCGTGGCCGTCCCCGGCGCCGTCGCCCCGGCCGGCAAGGACCACTACGCCGTCTTCACCCCGTACTTCCGCGCCTGGCAGCAGGCCCCGCGCCGGACGGTGCACCGCGCTCCCCGGGTGCTGCGCACACCCGAGGGCGTCGCGAGCGAGCCCGTCCCCGCCGTCACCCCGGACTCGCCGGGCCTGCCGCCCGGTGGCGAGGGTCCCGGCCGCAAGCTCTGGCAGGGCTACGCCCTGGAACAGTACGAAGCCCTGCACGACGACCTCGCCGCCGACGGTACGTCGCGCCTCTCGCCCTACCTGCACTTCGGCTGCGTCTCCGCCGCCGAACTGGTGGCGTCCGCCGAACGGCGGGGCGGCAGCGGCGCGGAGGCGTTCGTCCGGCAACTGGCCTGGCGGGACTTCCACCACCAGGTGCTGGCCGCCCGCCCGGAGGCGGCCCACCGCGACTACCGGTCCAAGGGGGATGACTGGCTGCCCGACGACGCGGAGTCGGAGGCCTGGCGCCAGGGCCGGACCGGCTTTCCGCTGGTGGACGCGGGCATGCGCCAACTCGCCCACGAGGGCTGGATGCACAACCGGGCCCGGCTGGTGACGGCCTCGTTCCTGACCAAGACCCTCTACAAGGACTGGCGGACGGGCGCCCGCCACTTCCTGCGCCTGCTGGTCGACGGTGATGTGGCCAACAACCAGCTCAACTGGCAGTGGGTGGCCGGGACCGGCACGGACACCCGGCCCAACCGGGTGCTCAACCCGCTCGCCCAGGCGGACCGGCTCGACCCGGACGGCGCCTATGTCCGGCGCTGGGTACCCGAGTTGGCCGGTCTCTCCGGCCGCTCCGCGCACCGCCCCTGGCGGCTGGACCGTCCGCCGGCCGGCTACCCGGCGCCGATCGTCGACCCCGACGCGATCTCCGTCCGGCTCCGCCACGCCCGGGGCCTCGACTGAACCGGTGGCGCCCGGTGGGGCGTCACGTGCGACCGGACGAACCTGACCGGACGAACCTGACCGGGCGTCAAGTCCGGCTGTCCGGGGTGTTCGAACGGTCCGGCCACGCATGGTCCCCGCGGATGGGGGTAGCCGGGCGGGCACCACTGCCGCCAAGAGAAGGGGGGACGTACGGTGCCCCAGATCGTCGAGGACGTCATCGAGGCCTGTCTCGTCGGGCCGGATCCCCGGCCGGTGCTGATGGGGCTGCGCTACGACCCGGCCGACCCGTTCGCGCTGTCGCTCGGTTTCGGGGCCAATGCCTCGCTCGGACTCGATACTTCACTGTCCTGGACGGCGGCCCGCGAGCTGTTCGGCGGCGGGCTGCGCAAGCCGTCCGGGCTGGGGGACCTGCGTGTCCGGCCCTGGGCGCCCGGGGTGATCGCCGTCGAGTTCCACGGGGACGAAGGCTGCGCCGTCCTGGTGCTGGCCGCCCGGGACCTCGTGCAGTTCCTCCGCCGGACGTACGAGGTGGTCGCCCCCGGGACGGAGCACCAGTTGCTCCGCTGGCCCGACACGGTGGCCGGTCTGGTGGACGAGGCCGGCTGAGCGCGGCAGCAGAGCGCGGGACCAGCCGCGGGGCGACGGTGGCGACCTCACCACGAGGGCCCGCCACCGGCCCCCGCCGTCGGGCGGCAGGGCCCTGGCCCACCCCCGAATGACCACCGCGGCGCCGACACCGCCGACACCACGGCCCGGGCGGAGAGACCGCCCGGGCCGTGGTGGTCGCGTTCGGTGAGGTCCGGTGAGCCGTTCAGCGCCCGGGGGCGAGCCGGCTGACGTCGATCTCCACCCAGACCGCCTTGCCCTGCTCGTGCCGCTCGGCGCCCCAGCGATCGGCGGCCCGCTGGATGATGAACAGGCCGTGGCCGCCGGGCAGGCCGGGCAGGTGCGGCAGGCGGGGCTCGGGGAGCACGGACTCTCCGTCGCTCACCTCGACCCGGAGCCGGTCCGCGGACGCGTCCAGGACGAGTTCGAGCGGGCCGCCGCCGTGCATCATCGCGTTGGCCACCAGCTCCGCGACGAGCAGCACGACGTCGTCGGCCACGTCCGGGTCCGCGCCGCTCTCCGGGGTCAGCCACGCCCAGTCGACGAGCGCCTGCTGGGTGAAGGCGCGGGAGCGGGCGACCGGCTTGGGCAGGCCGGCCAGCCGCAGCCGTCGGCGTTGGCCGGCCTCCGGCAGCGTCGCGCCGGACCGGTTGTCGTCCAGGGTGCCCCGGCCCCTCGTCATATGCGGTTCACCCCTTCGTGCGGTTGCTGTGGCACATCGTCCGATCGGATTCCCGGGCAGCGCCGGGTTATTCCTGTGACGGTTGTTCGACTGCCCGCCCGTGGTCGCGGGCGGGCAGAGCGGGCCGGAGCGCACCGTCGAGCTCAACGGACGAGTGCCGCGCCGACCGAGTCGTGGATGGAGAACACCGCGCCGGCTCCGGTCAGCTCCAGCACCCGGGCGACCGGCGCGGCGACCGCCGCGAGGCGGAAGTCGACGCCCGCGGCCGAGGCGGCCAGGCGGGTCTTCAGCAACAGGTTCAGCCCTGAGGAGTCGCAGAACCCGACACCCTCCAGGTCGACCACGACCAGGGGGGTGCGCTGGTCGACCAGCGAGGTCAGCGCCTTCTCGGCGGGGGAGAGGCTGTCGATGTCGAGATCACCCGCCACCGCGCAGACCGCTGCCCCGGCGTCGGCCCGCCGTATGTCCACGGTCAGCGCGTGCGGCATGGTGCTCGCGGCCGCCGCGATCCGGTACTGCTCGTCCTCGACTGGCATCGTGGTTGTCTTTCCCCTCCAGAGAGTGCCCTTCGACCATACGCGGGGGAAAGCCCGAGGCCAAGGCGCACACCCCGCAGAAGGGCTGACGCCCCGGCCGTCGGGGGCGCTCGGTCAGTCCTGGTCCAGGCCGGCGCGGAGCCGGCCCAGGATCCGGCTCAGCAGCCGGGAGACGTGCATCTGGGAGACGCCCAGCCGGGCGCCGATCTCGGACTGCGTGAGCTCCTCGGTGAACCGCATCGACAGGATCAGCCGGTCGCGCTCGGGGAGGGCGGCGATCAGGGGCTTCAGCGAGACGAGGCTCTCGACCTTCTCCAGCCGGCCGTCCTCCCGGCCGAGCCGGTCGACCAGGGCGCCCCTGGAGTCGTCCTCCGAGGAGTCGGCGCCCAGGTCGAGCGAGCCCACGGTGTGGCCGTTGGCCGCGGCGAGCCCCTCGGTCACCTCCTCGGGGGTCAGCGACAGGTGCGCGGCCAGCTCGGCGACGGTCGGGGCCCGGTCGAGCCGCTGGGTGAGCTGCTCCTGCGCCCTGGCCAGGGTCAGCCGGAGCTCCTGGAGCCGGCGCGGCACGTGGACGGCCCAGGTGGTGTCGCGGAAGTGGCGGCGGATCTCCCCGAGCACGGTCGGCACGGCGAAGGTGGTGAACTCCACACCGTGCCGGGGGTCGAAGCGGTCGATCGCCTTGATCAGGCCGACGACGCCCGCCTGGACGAGGTCCTCCTGCGGTTCGCGGCTGGAGTTGAAGCGCCGGGCGGCGTAGCGGACCAGGGAGATGTTCAGCTCGATCAGGGTGGCCCGGACGTAGGAGTACTCCCGGGTGCCCTCCTCCAGTTCCGCGAGGCGGGCCAGCAGGGTCCGGGTCAGTTCGCGCGCGTCGGCCGGAGAGACCTCGCTGGGCTCGGCGATCTCGGGAATGTCGGTGCTCTCGGTGCTCTCGGTACCCACTGCGGTCCCGGTGCTCTCCGCGGTCCCGGGCAGACCGGGCAGACCGGGCAGGCCGGGCCTTCCGGGGGCGGCGGGCGTCGCTCCCGGCCGTACGGCGCTCGGCCGGGCCTGGCCCCGGAGGGAGGGGTACGCCGGGGCGAGGAGAGCATCACTGGACGGAGCCATGTCGGTCCTTTCATCGGTTCCGCGACGGTTCGTCCCCCTGTACCCGGGATCGCCGGGCCGATGCCCCTCGAGTGTGTGGTGATTACGTGAAGAAGGCGTGACGGCTTTCGGGTGGCCAAGTCCCGCACGGCCGAGGCCTACCCGGTCGGGCCCCGCATGTGAGATTCGTCCCGTTCCGCGGCGGGGGCGACCGGCACCCGGGGCAGGGCGTGCGGGTGGGCCTCGGACAGGTAGCCGACGAGGTGTTCGCGGACCTGGCAGCGCAGCTCGAACGCGGCGTCGGCGTCGGGCGCGGTCATCAGGGCGCGCACCACGATGGTGGTCGGTGTGGTGTCGACCACCTGGAGGGCGCTGCCCTCGCCGTCCCACAGCGAACTCTTGGCCAGGAACGCCTCGAACTCCGCCCGGAGCTCGGGTATCGGTGTGCGGTGGTCCAGGTGGAACAGCGCCGTTCCGGTGATCTTGCTGGTGCGGCGCGACCAGTTCTCGAACGGGCGGCCCGCAAAGTAGGACATCGGCATGACCAGCCGCCGCTGGTCCCAGGTGGCGATCACCACCGAGGTGAGCGTGATCTCCTCGACCGTCCCCCACTCGCCGGCGACCACCACGACGTCGCCGATCCGGATCAGGTCGCCGAAGGCCATCTGGATGCCCGCGAACAGGTTGGCGAGGGTGCTCTGCGCCGCGATCCCGGCGACCACGCCGACCAGTCCGGCGGAGGCGAGCAGGCTGGTCCCCAGCCCCCGGACCGCGGGGAACGTCATCAGCATCGCCCCCAGCGCGACCACGGCGACGGCGGCCTGGCAGATCCGGCCGAGCAGGCCGGCCTGGGTCCGGGCCCGGCCCGCCCACGCCGGGTCGCGGCGCCGGCCGGCCAGCTGCATCGCGCCGCTCGTCAGCAGGGCGATCAGTCGGGCGGCCAGCCAGGCGCAGGCGGCGATGGTCGCGAGCACCAGCAGGTGCCGGACGGCGCCGTGCACGGCCGGGGCGGCGCGGGCCCACGGCTCCCCGGCGAGCATCAGCCCGCACGCGGTGGCCGCCAGCAGCGGTGGCCGGCAGCCGCGCAGCAGGGACGGTGTGGCACCGGTGCGCCCGCGCGCGGCGAGGAACCGTGCGACGGCTTCCGAGAGCAGGTTCAGGGCGTACGCGGCGACGGCGGCCGACGCGGCGACGACGATCAGGCGGACGAGGCTCCACCCCACGGTGCGGATCCCTTCTTCGGGCGGTTCCCGCGGGGGCGGTCCGCGGGTCGGGGCTCCGTCTGCCCGCCGGGCCCGCCGTCCACACCCGCCCGGGGCCGCCGTCCACACCCGTCCGGTCCCCGGCGTCCTCCCGCGGCCGGGGCCGGACGGGTGGTGTCCTGACGTTTCGTCCGGAGCGGGGCATACCCGGGCGCGGCCGGGGCAGGCGCCCCGGCGACCGGCCGCCGGCCCGGCGGTCGGCAGCTCGGCGGAGAAGGGGAACGTGATGACACAGATCGAGGAGTCGGTCCTGGTCGACGTGCCGCTCGCGGTGGCGTACGAACAGTGGCGGAAGGTCGAGGACTTCCCGCTCTTCATGCGCGGCGTGGTCAGCATCGAGCGGCGCGGCCGGGAGCTGACCCACTGGGTGGTCGGCGTGGCCGGGGCGCACCGCGAGTTCGACGCCAGGACGACCGAGGTGGTGCCGGACGAGCGGCTGGCCTGGGCGGCGGTGGCCGGCGAGGTCCGGCAGGCGGGCGTGGTGACCTTCCACCGCCTCGGTGAGGACACCACCCGGATCATGCTCCAGCTGGACGTCGAGCCGCAGGGCCTGCTGGAGCGGATCGGGGAGGCCCTCGGCTTCCTCGACCGTCAGGTCATCGACGACCTGCACGACTTCAAGGAGTTCGTCGAAGCGACCCACGGCGGCCCCCCGAGTGGTCCTCCGGGCGCTGCGTCGGGCACTGTTCCGGGCAGTCCCCGGGCGGCCTGACCGCCCGCCGTCCGGACCGTCGCACCGCCGCACCACCCGCCGTCCGGACCGTCCGCCCGCCGGTCCGACCCGCTCCGGCGGGCCGACCCGGGCCGGAGTTCCCGCAGCGCCCGACATCGCGTCATGCGTCGTTCACGTCACGGTCGCCGACCTTGGGATGAATGGGGGCCGCCCGCAGTTGTACAGCCAACTGTCGGCATCCCTCATCCCAACCTCCGTGACCAGCCGCGGACGGACCCGGCCGCTCCCCCCGGCGGACCGGCCTCCCGAGCGCGGCGGACAGGACCACCGTGGCCGCAGGCAGCGCCCTGACGCTCAGCTCATCCGCCAACCCGGTCGAAGGCGACAGGCTCACCTTCCACTGGAGCACCGACGCCCCCGACGCCAAGAACTGGGTCGGCATCTACGACGGCAGCAGGAAGCCCGGCACCGGCAGTTCGCTGGTCTGGAAGTACACCCCGGCCGCCGCCGGTGACGTGCAGCTCGACACCTCGGCGCTCACCGGCGGGCCGTACACCGCGTACCTGCTCGCCAAGGACGGCTACGGCGTCCTGGCGCAGTCCGCGCCCTTCACCTTCCGCCCCAAGCCCGCCGTGGTCCGCCCGCACAGCGCCGTCGACGCGCTGACCACCGCGGCCGTGGCGCCCGGCAGCGCCGTCTCGGTCAAGCTCGGCGGCCTCTGGTCCCGGCCGGCCGGCAACCCGGCGGGCACCGCCGCCTTCCGCAAGATCAGCGGCCCGGCCTGGGCCTCCGTCGGCTCCGACGGCACGCTCACCGGTACCGCGCCCGCCACCGCGCCGAAGAACCCCGAGGTGGTCGTCGTCGGCGTCAAGGACAGCGCGGGCGCCACCGACACCGTCACCGTGCAGATCCCGGTGGCCGACCCGGCCGGCCCGCTGCGGCTGAAGGTGGCGAGCTGGAACCTCGCCGAGGCGGGCGCCGCGTTCACCGACGCCCTGGAGAAGCAGCTGCGCGTGGTGCTGACCCAGGGCCTGGACGTGCTGGCCCTCCAGGAGACCGCCGGCACCGCCGCCCAGGCGCTGGCCACCGCCCTGGGCTGGTACGCCTACCAGAGCGCGGGCAGCGTCGGCATCCTCAGCCGGTACCCGCTCACCGCCGTCACGGCCGCCACCGCCTCGCTGCCCGCCGCCGGGGCCACCCTCCAGCTCCCCGGTGGTCGGAGCGTGCGCTTCTGGGCCGCCCACCTGGACGAGGCGAACTACGGCCCGTACGCCGCCCAGGACGGCCGGAGCGCCGCGGAGATCACGGCCGCCGAGAACGCCTCCGTCCGCCTCCAGCAGGCCACGGCCCTCGCCACCGCCGTCCGGGCCGACGCCGCCGGGCGCACCCCGGTGGTCCTGGCCGGGGCGCTCTCCTCGCCGTCGCACCTGGACTGGACGGCCGCCACCGCCGGACAGCACAGCGGCGTCGGCGCGCTCGACTGGCCGGTCACGGTGGCCCTCCAGGGCGCCGGACTGACCGACAGCTTCCGTGAGGAGAACCGCAACCCGGTCAAGGCGCCCGGAGCCACCTGGTCGCCGGTCCGCAAGCAGCGGGGCAGCAAGCCGGAGCCGCAGGACCGGATCGACTACGTGCTGTACGCCGGCCCGCTGAAGCTGGTCGAGGCCCACACCCTGGTGGCCGACTGGCCCGCCACCGGTGCCGACCCGGCCGCCGTCGCCGCCAACCAGTGGCCCTCCGACACCGCCGCCGCGGTCGCCACCTTCCAGCTCTGACGGCCTCCCGCCCCGCCCCGCTCCCTCCCACCGCCCCGAGAGGCCAGTTCGCCATGTCCGATCTCTCCCGCCGTTCCTTCGTCGGCGCCACCGCGGCCGCCGGCGCCGCCGCCGTGGTCGGCCTGCCGGCCGCGTCCGCGAGCGCCGCTCCCGCCGCCGACCGACCCACCGGCAGCATCGCCGACGTCAAGCACGTCGTGGTGCTGATGCAGGAGAACCGCAGCTTCGACCACTACTTCGGCGCCCTGAACGGCGTCCGGGGC
>NZ_JBSFNM010000053.1:0-65384 GCF_053587085.1 Kitasatospora sp. NPDC003701 | reverse complement strand
GCCCCGCACCCCGCCCCACCCCCCCCCGGCGGGGGCGGGGGGGGGGGGTCGGGGGGGGGGGGCGGCGGGGCGGGGGGGGGGGCCCCCCCCCCCCCCCCCACGACGGTCAGGCGGTGACCAGCCGCTCGCTGGGCAGCTCGACGTGGGCGCCGAGGTCGCGCAGCTTCTCCATGAAGTTCTCGTAGCCGCGGTTGATCAGGTCGATGCCGTGCACGGTGGAGGTGCCCTCGGCCGCCAGCGCCGCGATCAGGTACGAGAAGCCGCCGCGCAGGTCCGGGATGATCAGCTCGGAGCCGATCAGCTTGGACGGGCCGGAGACGACCGCGGAGTGCTGGAAGTTGCGGGCGCCGAAGCGGCACGGGGTGGCGCCCAGGCACTCGCGGTAGAGCTGGATGTGGGCGCCCATCTGGTTCAGCGCCCCGGTGAAGCCCAGCCGCGACTCGTACACCGTCTCGTGCACGATGGACAGGCCGGTCGCCTGGGTCAGCGCGACGACCAGCGGCTGCTGCCAGTCGGTCTGGAAGCCGGGGTGCACGTCGGTCTCCAGGGCGATCGCCTTGAGCTCGCCGCCCGGGTGCCAGAACCGGATGCCCTCGTCGTCCACCTCGAAGGCGCCACCGACCTTCCGGAAGGTGTTGAGGAAGGTCATCATCTCCAGCTGGCGGGCGCCGCGGACGTAGATGTCGCCCTTGGTGGCCAGCGCCGCGCAGGCCCAGGAGGCGGACTCCAGGCGGTCCGGCAGGGCGCGGTGGTTGTAGCCGGAGAGCTCGTCCACACCGGTGATCAGGATGGTCCGGTCGGTGCCCATGGTGATGATCGCGCCCATCTTCTGCAGCACGCAGATGAGGTCGACGATCTCCGGCTCGACGGCCGCGTTGCGCAGCTCGGTGACGCCCTCGCACAGGACGGCGGTGAGCAGCACCTGCTCGGTCGCGCCGACCGAGGGGTAGGGCAGCTCGATCCGGGTGCCGCGCAGGCGCTGCGGGGCCACCAGGTAGGTGCCCTGCGGGTGCTTCTCGATGCTGGCGCCGAACTGGCGCAGCACCTCGAAGTGGAAGTCGACCGGGCGGCCGCCGATGTCGCAGCCGCCGAGGCCGGGGATGAAGGCGTGGCCGAGGCGGTGCAGCAGCGGGCCGCAGAAGAGGATCGGGATGCGCGAGGAGCCGGCGTGCGCGTCGATGTCGGCGACGTTGGCGCTCTCCACGTGGGACGGGTCGAGGATCAGCTCGCCGTCCTCGTCGCCGGTGCGCACGGTCACCCCGTGCAGCTGGAGCAGACCGCGGACCACCTTGACGTCGCGGATGTCCGGGACGTTGCGCAGTCTGCTGGGTCCCTGCCCGAGGAGGGCGGCGACCATGGCCTTGGGGACCAGGTTCTTCGCACCGCGGACGCGGATCTCGCCTTCGAGCGGGTTTCCGCCGTGGACCAGCAGGACGTCGTCGGTCATCGTTCTCGCAATCCGGGGTGCCAGAGGAGTGGGTGCGGCTCCGGGGAGGGAGCCGAGCGGTGGACCGGTCGTACGGGCGCGCTCGGGCCCCCGGCGTGACCGAGTCGGCACCGTATAAGGGCGTCCACCATCAGTAGATGGTAGTAGGCGTCTCGGTGGTTCCCGTGTGCCTCTCCCGTGATGGTGCTCTCCCGGGGTGGTGTTCCGCCCGCCGGTGCGTCCGTACGGGTGTTCGCGGCGTGCCCGTGGGGGTGGTCGTGGCGGCGTTCGCGCAGGGTGGTGAAGCTTCGTCGGCGGGCTTCGCGTTGAGGTGTCCTGCCCCGGCGGTTCTGCGGGATCATGTGAGACATGACGGCGGCCCATACGCGCGGAGGCCGGTCGCACACCGGCCGACTGCTCGTCGCGACTCCCGTGCTCACCGACCCGAACTTCGCCCGGGCGGTGGTGCTCCTCCTCGACCACGATGCCGAGGGGGCGCTCGGTGTCGTCCTCAACCGGCCGACGCCGGTGGAGGTGGGCAGCGTGCTGGACGGCTGGGGCGGCCTGGTCGGGCACCCGGCCGTGGTGTTCCAGGGCGGGCCGGTGGCGTTGGACTCGGCGCTCGGCCTGGCGGTGGCGCCGGGGGAGCCGGAGACCGTCGAGCCGCTCGGCTGGCGACGGGTGCACGGGGCGATCGGCCTGGTGGACCTGGAGGCGCCGCCCGAGGTGCTGGCCGGCGAGCTCGGGGGCCTGCGGATCTTCGCCGGGTACGCGGGCTGGTCGCCGGGGCAGCTGGAGGCCGAGCTCGGCACCGGCGCCTGGTACCTGGTGGACTGCGAGCCGGGGGACATCTCCAGCCCCGAGCCGGAGCGGCTCTGGCGCGCCGTGCTGCGCCGCCAGCGCGGCCCGCTGGCGCTGCTGGCGACGTACCCGGACGACCCCACGCTGAACTGACCGGCGGACCGGTCGTGGACCCGCCCCGGGGCGTCCCGCCGGGGCCCGCGGGCGGCGCCGGCGCCGGGACACTGGCCCGGTTTCCCGGGGCGCCCATAGACTTGGCACCCATGAGCACTCTTGAGCCCGAGCGCGGCCTCGGCACCGGCACCCTGGTCGAGCCCGTCCCGCAGGTGTCCAACGGGGACGGCGACCACGAGCGCTTCGCGCACTATGTCCAGAAGGACAAGATCATGGAGAGCGCGCTGTCGGGGTCCCCCGTGGTGGCGCTCTGCGGCAAGGTCTGGGTCCCCGGGCGCGACCCGAAGAAGTACCCGGTCTGCCCGATGTGCAAGGAGATCTACGACGGCATCGGCAAGCCCCAGGACGGCAAGGGCGGCGACGACAAGTAGCCCGGTCCGGGCCGGACGGCTCCGGCCGGCGCCGTCGCGCACCGGACCGCTCCGTACGGCGCCGTTCTGCACGGCACCGTTTTGCACTGTGCCGCATTGTGCGAAGTGGTCTATGCCAATTGGCCCGGTCGCGGGCAGGATGGCGGAATGGACCTCATTCCCGCCCCCTTGAGTTCCGTCCGCCTCCAGGACCAGGACTTCCCCCTCGACCGCAGCACCACCCTGACCGCGCCCCCGGCGCTGGCCGGCGCCGAGCGGTGGCTGCGCACCGCGTTGACCGCCGCCACCGGACTGCCGCTCGGCCCGGGACGGCCCGGCGAAGGCGTCGAACTGGTCCACGACGAGACGCTGGCCGGTGAGGCGTACCGGCTCTCGGTGCGCCCCGGCCGCGCCGTGGTCACCGCCGGCGGCCCGGCCGGCGCGCTCTGGGGCGCCCAGACCCTGCGCCGGCTGCTCGGCCCGGACGCCTACCGCCGGGCCCCGCTGCGCGACACCGGGTGGGTGCTGCCCGGCGTCGACATCGAGGACGCCCCCCGCTTCGGCTGGCGCGGCGCGCTGCTGGACGTCGCCCGCCACTTCCTGCCCAAGTCCGACGTCCTGCGCTTCATCGACCAGCTCTCCGCGCACAAGCTCAACGTGCTCCACCTTCACCTGACCGACGACCAGGGCTGGCGGGTGGAGATCAAGCGCTACCCGAAGCTCACCGAGCTGGCCTCCTGGCGCGAGCGCTCGATGGTCGGGTACCGGTCCGGCCAGCGCCGCGACGACCGCCCGCACGGCGGCTTCTACACCCAGGACGACCTGCGCGAGATCATCGCGTACGCCGCCGAACGGGCGATCACGGTCGTTCCGGAGATCGACCTGCCGGGTCACTCCCAGGCGGCCATCTCCGCCTACCCCGAACTCGGCAACACCGACGTGGTGGACACCGCGGCCCTGGGCGTGTGGACCGACTGGGGGGTGAGCCACAACGTGCTCAACCCCTCCGAGGGCACCATCCGCTTCTTCGAGGGGGTGCTGGAGGAGGTCCTGGAGCTCTTCCCGTCCGAGTTCGTCCATCTGGGCGGCGACGAGTGCCCGAAGGAGCAGTGGAAGGACAGCGCCGCGGCCCAGGAGCGGATCCGGGAGCTCGGCCTGGGCAACGAGGACGAGCTGCAGAGCTGGGTGATCCGGCACTTCGACCGCTGGCTGGCCGAGCGCGGGCGCCGGCTGATCGGCTGGGACGAGATCCTGGAGGGCGGGCTGGCCATTGCCGCCGGGCCAAAGGGCGCGCCGACGGATTCCGAGCGCCCGGAGGCCCGGTGGCGGTCACGTGCGGCCGTCTCCTCCTGGCGCGGCTACGGCGGCGGGATCGCCGCCGCCGAGGCCGGGCACGACGTGGTGATGTGCCCCGAGCAGCACGTCTACCTGGACCACCGGCAGGCCCCGGGCGCGGAGGAGCCGATCCCGGTCGGCTTCGTCCGCACCCTGGAGGACGTGTACCGCTTCGAGCCGGTGCCGGCCCAGCTCGACGAGGTCGCGGCCCGCCGGGTGATCGGCACCCAGGCCAACCTGTGGAGCGAGTTCATGGACAGCGCCCGCGACATCGACTACCGGGCCTTCCCCCGGCTGGCGGCCTTCTCGGAGGTGGCCTGGTCGGCGCTGCCCACCGACCCGGCGGAGCGCGACTACGCGGGCTTCGAGCGCCGGATGGAGTCCCACCGGGCCGTCCTGGACGCGCTCGGCGTCGAGTACCGCCCGGTCGACGGTCCGCACCCCTGGCAGCGCCGCCCCGGGGTGGCCGGCCGTCCGATCGAGGGCCTTCCGCCGGTGGTCTGACCGAGCCCGACGGCCGGGCTCCATGGCGCCCGGGAACTTCTGAGTGGTCATCCGACGTCAAGAACAGATGAACATCTGCTCCGGTCCGGCTCGGGCCGGAGCAGATACCGCCCGGTATCCGTCCCAATCGGGCAGTTCCGTTCGCCCGTCCCGAAATGATCATCGAGCATTGTGTGCCAGAGTTGCCCAACCCGGCCCGATCGCCCGTACCCTACGGGCCAGGCCGGGCTGCCGACGCGGACACCCCGGCCGAGGGCCGCGGGCGGCAGGCGATCGATGAGCAAGTGGAGCACGGTGGGACCCAGGTGAACCGGACGATCATGCTGCCGGCCTCCCTCGACGAGGCCGTCGACGCGCTGGCCGCCACCCCGGCCGCGGTGCCGGTGGCCGGCGCCACCGACCTGATGGAGGCCGTCAACGCCGGGCGGTTGCGCCCCGCCGCCCTGATCGGCCTCGGCCGGATCACCGAACTGCGCGGCTGGCGCTACGAGGACGGCGGCACCGCCGTCCTCGGCGCCGGACTCACCCACGCCCGGATGGACCGCCCCGACTTCGCGGCCCTGATCCCCGCCCTCGCCGACGCCGCCCGGACGGCGGGCCCCCCGCAGGTCCGCAACGTCGGCACCCTGGGCGGCAACATCGTCACCGCCTCGCCGGCCGGCGACACCCTCCCGGTGCTGGCCGCGCTGGAGGCCACCGCGACCCTCGCCCGGGCCGGCGCCACCCGCGAGGTCCCGGTCAGCCACCTGCTGACCGGCCTCGACCCGCTGCGCCCCGGTGAGCTGCTCACCTGGGTGCGCGTCCCGCTGCTGCACGCCCCGCAGGTCTTCCTCAAGGCCACCGGCCGCAGCGGCCCGGCCCGCGCCACCGCCTCCGTCGCGCTCGTCCTCGACCCCGCCCGGCGCGCCGTGCGCTGCGCCGTCGGGGCCGTCGCCCCCGTGCCGCTGCGCCCGCTGGAGGCCGAGGCCTGGGTGGCCGGCTGCATCGACTGGGACGGCAGCCGCGAGATCGACCCCACCGCGACGGCCGCCTTCGGCGAGTACGTGGCCGCCGCCTGCGTACCCGACAGCTACGGCGCCGAGGGCGCCTGGGAGGCCGTGACCGAGGGGCCGAGCGCCGCCGCCGTCCGGTTGCGGCGTACCGTATCGGTGCTGGCCCGCCGGGCACTGGGAAGGGCGCTGAAGTGACCACTGACCCCATCGGAACCCTCGACGCCGGCCCGCTCAACCACGCGCCGCAGGTCAGCCGCGAGCTGCGCCCCTGCGCCTCGTACACGCTGCGGGTCAACGGTTTCGAACGGCCCGTCACCGACGCCTGGATCGGCGAGAGCCTGCTCTACGTGCTGCGCGAGCGGCTCGGGCTGGCCGGCGCCAAGGACGGCTGCGAGCAGGGCGAGTGCGGCGCCTGCTCGGTCCAGGTGGACGGCCAGCTGGTGGCCGGCTGCCTGGTGCCCGCCGCGCTGGCCGCGGACAGCGAGATCAACACCGTCGAGGGCCTGTCGGCCGGCGGCGGAGCCAGCGAGGTCCAGCAGGCGCTGGCCGAGTCCGGCGCGGTCCAGTGCGGCTACTGCACGCCCGGCATGGCGATGGCCGTGCACGACCTGCTCCAGCGCAACCACCGGCCCACCGAGGTCGAGGCCCGGCAGGCGCTCTGCGGCAACCTCTGCCGCTGCACCGGCTACCGGGGTGTGCTGGCCGCCGTGCAGAGCGTCGCCGACGCCCGCGCCCACGAGGCCGAGGAGGCGGAGGAGGCGCACGCGGCCGCCGCCGAGGCGCCCGCTCCGGCCGGCGACACTCCCGCGGCCGGGGTGCCGGTGCCGCCGCCGGCGCCCGAGCACACCGCCCGGGCCGCCGCCGACCTGCCGGTCTACACCGACGACGACGCCTGGATCGAGCACGTCCCGCAGCCGCCCGTCGAGGAGACCCCGACCACCGCCGGCACCGGCCTGACCGTCGGCCTGCCGTACGGCACCCCCGACGGCCAGGGCGGCTACGACAGCGGCGTGTACGACACCGCCGTGCTCGCGCCCGTCCCCGCCCAGGGCGGCGAGGGACCGGGCTACTACCCGCCGCAGGGCTACCCCGAGCAGCAGCCGTACCAGGGCACCCCCGCGCACGGCACCTACCTGCCCGGCGGCCACCCGGACGGGGGTTACCCGGACGGGGGCTACCCGGCGCAGCCCGGCTACGACGCCTCGCCGTACGACGGCCCGGTCTACGAGCCGACCCCCGCGCACGGCGTCCCCGCCCCCGGCGGCGGTTTCGACGGCCCGGTCTACGACGGCGGCTTCGGCGGCACGCCCGCCCACGGCACGCCGTACGTCCCCACGCCCCCGCACGGGGTCCCGGCCGAGGGCGCCGCCCCCGCCGGCGTCCCGTACGGCGCCACCCCCGCCCACGGCATCCGGCTCCCCGAGGACGACCACGCATCATGACGTCGCCTACCGACATCGGCGCAGCACCCCAGCAGGACGGGGACGAGGGCGGCGCACGGGAGCCGTTCGGGCTGGGCAGCTCCCCGCTGCGCAGCGACGCCCTGCCGAAGGCGCTCGGCATCTACCCGTACGCCGCCGACCTGTGGGCCGAGGGCCTGCTCTGGGGCGCGGTGCTGCGCTCGCCGCACCCGCACGCCCGCATCAAGGGCATCGACACCTCGGCCGCGCTCGCGCTGCCGGGCGTGCACGCGGTGGTCACCTCCGCCGACCTGCCGCCCGGCCCGGACGGCACCCCCGACGGCGCCCCGGCCGGGCCGATCGTCGCCGACCGGCCGATCCTGGCCGCCGGCGTGGTGCGCCACCACGGCGAGCCGGTCGCCGCGGTCGCCGCCGACCACCCGGACACCGCCCGGCTGGCGGTCGGTCTGATCACCGTCGAGTACGAGCTCCTGGAGGCGGTGACCGACCCCGAGCAGGCCTTCACCGCCGGTCCGCTGCACCCGGACGGCAACCTCTTCCGGCACCTGCCGCTGCGCACCGGCGACCCCGACGCGGCCGGCGAGGTCATCGTCGAGGGCCTCTACCAGGTCGGCCGCCAGGACCCGGCGCCGCTCGGCGCCGAGGCGGGCCTGGCCGTGCCGCGCCCGGACGGCGGCGTCGAACTGCACCTGTCGTCCACCGACCCGCACGGCGACCGCGACCGCACCGCCGCCTGCCTCGGCCTGGAGCCGGACCGGGTCCGGCTGGTCGTCACCGGCGTGCCCGGCGCCACCTCGGACCGCGAGGACCTCTCCTTCCAGGTCACCCTGGCGCTGCTGGCGCTGCGCACCGGGCGTCCGGTGAAGATGACCCTCACCCGCGAGGAGTCGTTCCACACCCACACCTCCCGCCACCCGGCACTGCTGCGCTACCGTCACCACGCGGACGCCGAGGGCAAGCTGGTCAAGGTGGAGGCGCAGATCCTGCTGGACGGCGGCGCCTACGCCGACGTCTCGGCCGAGGCGCTGGCCGCCGCGACCGCCTTCTCGGTCGGCCCCTACGTCTGCCCGAACGTCTTCGTGGACGCCTGGGCGGTGCGCACCAACAACCCGCCGGCCGGCCGGATGCGCGGCGAGGGCGCCCTGCAGGCCTGCTTCGCCTACGAGTCGCAGCTGGACCAGCTGGCCGCCCGGGTCGGCGTGGACCCGGTGGAGATCCGCCGGCGCAACGCGATGGCGACCGGCGACCCGATGCCCACCGGACAGGCCGTCACCTGCCCCGCACCGGTGGCCGCACTGCTGGACGCCGTCGCCGAGGAGCCGCTGCCGGCCCTGCCGGTGGACGATCCGGACGCCGAGTGGCTGCTGCCGGGCGGGCCCGGCGGCGCCGGCGACCCGGCGGCGGTGCGGCGCGGCATCGGCTACGCGGTCGGCATGGTGCACATGCTGGGCGCCGAGGGCGAGGACGAGGTCTCCACCGCGACCGTGCGGGTCAGCGGTGACCACGCCACGGTGATCTGCGCGGCCGTCGACTCCGGCCAGGGCTTCGCCACCCTGGCGCGGCAGATCGTGCAGTCGGTGCTGGGGGTCGGCGAGGTCTACATCGCGCCGGCCGACAGCGACCAGTCGATCGCCGGGCCGGCCGCGCGCGGCCGGCACACCTGGGTCTCCGGCGGCGCGGTCGAGCGGGCCGCGCTGATGGTCCGCCACCAGCTGCTCCAGCCGATCGCCGCCAACTTCGGGATGTCGGTGGAGCTGCTGCAGATCTCCGACGGCAAGATCACCTCCTACGACGGCGTGCTCGGCATGCCGGTCGCCGAGGCGCTGGAGGGCAAGGAGCTCTGGGCCACCGCGCAGTGCCGCCCGCACCCGACCGAGCCGCTGGACGAGGCCGGGCACGGTGACGCCTTCGTCTCCATCGCGTTCTGCGCGATGCGCGCGGTGGTGGACGTGGACATCGAGCTGGGCGCGGTCCGGGTGGTCGACGTGACCGTGGCCCAGGACGTCGGCCGGGCGCTCAACCCGCGCCAGATCGAGGACCGGATCGAGGCCGGCGTGGCCCAGGGCGTCGGCCTGGCGCTGCTGGAGGACCTGCGCACCGAGGGCGGCCTGCTGCAGAACCCCTCGCTCACCGGCTACCGCCTGCCGACCGCCCTGGACACCCCCGAGGTCCGGATCGCCGCCCTGCTGGAGGAGCGCGACGTGGTCGCGACCTTCGGTGCCAAGGCGGTCAGCGCGGCTCCCGCGGTGGTGGCCCCGGCCGCCGTCGCGGCCGCCGTCCGCGCCGCGACCGGCCTGCCCGTCGGGCGGCTGCCGATCCGGCCCGAGGACGCCGTCGCCGGCTGACCGCGCGGTGGGGCGCCGGCCCGGCGCCCCACCCCCGGGTGAATTCCCGGGAAATACCGGAACGCCGAATTGCCGGTCCGCGAAATCTGCGCGGACCGGCAATTCATTTCGGTGGAGGCCATGACGGGAATCGAACCCGTGTAAACCGCTTTGCAGGCGGTTCCCTAAACCACTCGGGCACACGGCCGTGGGAGGAGCTGTACCGCGGGTGCGCTCAGGCGCAGCGGCAACAGCGACAGGCGCGACAACACCGGGGAGCGGCACAGGTGCGGAGCGCCGGAACGGCCACCGTCTTCCTGTTCATTGCCGACTCCTGTCGTCGTTCGCCGTGTTGATGAATTCATCTTGGCGGAATGCCGGGGGGAACGTCAATGTCCGTGTGTAAATTCTGTATGGCGGGTTCGTGCTACGGTCGAAGACAGGTGGCCGGAGTCGGCCGCCCCGGACGAGCGCGTCGTACCCGGTGACGACAAGACGGCGCAGCACAGCGGCAACCCGGCCGCTGCTGACTGCGGAGGTGTCTCGTCATGGCATGGCTCGTTCTGATCGTTTCCGGCGTCCTGGAGACCGTCTGGGCCGTGGCCCTGGACTCGTCCAAGGGCTTCTCCCGGCTCGTTCCCACGATCGTCTTCGGCGTCGCGCTGGCCCTCAGCATGGGCGGTCTGGCGTACGCGATGCGCTCCATCCCGATCGGCACCGGCTACGCGGTCTGGGTCGGCATCGGCGCCATCGGTACGGCGCTCTACGGAATGGCCGTCCTCGGGGACGCGGTCACGATGGCGCGGATCGGCTGCCTGCTGCTGATCGTCTCCGGCGTGGTGGGCCTCAAGGTGCTGCACTGACCGGGCGCCCTCACCGGTCGGGACCTTCGTCCCAGGCCCTGCGGACCAGACGGACAGGGACCGGCGGTCAGGGGTCATATCGGCTGACGGGCCTTACGATGTCACGTATGACCACAGCCTCCCCCACCTCGGTCGATTCCGCCCCGATACCCCCCGAGGAGAGCGACCCCGGTGGCGGCGTGCTCGGCGGCCGCTACCGGGCGCTGACCCTGGGGATCGTCTCCGTGGTCCTGCTGCTCGCCTTCGAGGCGACGGCGGTCAACACCGCGATGCCGGTGGCGGCCCGCCAGCTGGACGGGCTCCAGCTGTACGCCTTCGCCTTCTCCGGCTACTTCACCACCACGCTGTTCGCCCTGGTCGTCTCCGGCCAGTGGTGCGACCGGCGGGGCCCGCTGCAACCGCTCTTCACCGGCATCGCGGTGTTCGGCGCGGGCCTGGTGGTGGCCGGGGCGGCGCCCGGGATGTGGGTCTTCGTGGCCGGGCGGGCGATCCAGGGCATCGGCGGCGGGCTGGTGATCGTCGCGCTGTACGTGGTGGTCGGGCGGGCCTATCCGGAGCGGCTGCGGCCGGCCGTGTTCGCGGCCTTCTCCTCGGCCTGGGTGCTGCCCTCGATCGTCGGCCCGGTGGTCTCCGGCGCCGTCACCGACCACCTGGGCTGGCGCTGGGTGTTCCTCGCCGTCCCGGTGCTGATCCTGCTGCCGCTCGCGGTGATGGGACCGGCGCTGCGCCGCTCCGAGAGGGAGCAGCCGGTGGCGAAGGGCGCGGACTTCGACCGCCGTCGCACCCGGCTGGCCGCGATGGCCGCGCTCGGCGCCGGTCTGCTGCAGTACGCCGGTCAGCGGCTGGACCTGATCGGGCTCCTCCCGGCGCTCGCCGGGGCGGCGCTGCTGGTGCCCGCCGTCCTGGGGCTGCTGCCGGCCGGGACGCTGCGCGCCGCGCGCGGCCTGCCGACGGTGATCCTGCTGCGCGGGGTGGCCGCCGGGGCGTTCTTCGCGGCGGAGGCGTTCATCCCGCTGATGATGGTCACCCAGCGCGGCCTGTCGCCGACGCTGGCCGGCCTGACCCTGACCAGCGGTGGCCTCTCCTGGGCGCTGGGCTCCTGGTTGCAGGGCCGGCCGGGTGCGGAGCGGTACCGGGAGGCGATGATCCGCTGGGGCTTCCTGCTGACGGCGGTGGCGATCGCGGGGGCGGCGCTGGTGCTCGTCCCGGCGGTGCCGGCCTGGGTGGCGGCGGCGGCCTGGGGCGTCGGCGGGATCGGCATGGGCCTGACGGTGGCGAGTGTCAGCGTGCTGATGATGAAGCTGTCCGCGCCGGAGGACGCCGGGGCCAACTCGGCCTCGCTGCAGATGAGCGACGCGCTCGGCAACGTGCTGCTGGTGGGCCTGTCCGGGGTGCTCTTCTCGGCGCTGGGCGGCGGCTCGGTGGCCGCCGCCCGCGGGGGCGGCGGGGGCACCGGCTCGGCCGGCGCGTTCACGGTGATCTTCCTGACCATGGCGGGCGTGGCGCTGGTGGGCGCCGTGCTCGGCGGCCGGGTCCGGAGGGCGTAGGGCCGGCCGCGCCGGTCCGGGGTCAGCCGGCGGCGGCGCCGGCCGGTGCGGGGGAGCCGAGGAAGGTCTCCCAGCCCCCGGCCGGTGCCTGGCCGACGGCGAGGCCCTGCAGCTTGCGCAGCACCGCCGGGTCCTGCGCGTCCAGCCAGTCGACCAGCTGGCGGAAGGAGACCAGCCGCACCTCGGGCCGGCCGGCGACGGCCTTGAGCACGTCCTCGACGGCGTTCATGTAGATGCCGCCGTTCCACTCCTCGAAGTGGTTGCCGATGATGAACGGCGCCCGGTTGGTGGTGTACGCGCGCTCGAAGCCCATCAGGTAGGAGTCCCTGGCCTGGGTCTGGTACGCCGCGTGCAGGGCGGGGTCGGCCTTGGTGTTGCTGCCGGACTGGTTGAACATGATGTTGTAGTCCATCGACAGCACCTGGAAGGTGTGCCCGGGGAAGGGGATGGACTGCAGCGGGAGGTCCCAGAGCGCCCCGCCCTGGATCTTCTGCGGCCAGATCTGCGTCCCGTTGCCGCTGCTGTCGTAGCGCCAGCCGCGCTTGACGGCGGTCGGCAGCAGGTTGCGCTGGCCCTCCAGGCAGGGGGTGCGGCTGCCGATCAGCTCCTTGCGGTAGTCGAACGGCAGCGCCGGCAGGTCGGTGAAGCCGGTGGTGGTCCTCCAGTTGGTGACGAAGTCCATCGCCTGCTGGATCTCGCTGTCCCAGTCCTCCGGCGACCACTTGCCGACGCCGGTGGCGCCGCAGAAGTGCCCGTTGAAGTGGGTGCCGATCTCGTGCCCCTCCAGCCAGGCCGCGTGCAGGTTCTCCAGGGTGTCGTGGATGTGCTGGTCCGACAGGTAGCCGATGTCGGAGGCGCCGACCTTGTGCTGCGGCGGGCGGTAGAGGTCCTTCTTGGCCTCGGGCAGCAGGTAGCTGCCGCTCAGGAAGAAGGTCATCGACGCGTTGTGCTCCCGGGCCAGCCGGCGGAACCGGCCGAACAGGCCGTTGTCCAGCTCGCCGGCGCCGTCCCAGGAGAAGACCACGAACTGCGGCGGGCGCTCGCCGAGCTTCAGCGGCTCGGCGGTGGGCTGGTTCGGCTGCGGACCGGTGTCCGAGGTGGAGCCGTCGCCGATCAGGGTGGCGGGGGGCTTGGGGGGCGCGGAGCCCGGGCCGGCGTGGTCCGCCGCCGGGCTCGCCGGCACCGGGACCGGAGCCGCCGCCTGCTCTCCGCCGGCCCCGCCGTTGGCGCCGCAGCCGGCCGCGAGGGTGGCTGCGGTCGCGGCACCGGCGGCCAGTAGGGTGCGGCGGGAGAGAGCGTCCATGGTCACTCCGTTCATGGGACATGCGGCAGGCGGGAGACAGTCCGGTCGGACAAGTGCGGTGATAGGCCTGTGAACGGGGTCAGCATGGCATGTGGACACGATCGGTCGGTGATCCACCACGAACGGTCGCAACTGATCGCCCGATTGGTGCAACCGGACAGGCGTCCGAAGTTGTCGATGGTCATGCGAGACGACTCGGAAGCGGTCCTACCGGCGGGTTCCGGTCTCTCCGGGTGGTCGCCCGCCTACTCGGAGCGCGCACCGGGCCGGTAACCCTGCCGATCGGGGGGTGTCGATAGGACCATCGTATGGACGTGCCTTAGGGTCCAATCCGGTTGAATTGTTCCCAGGAATCTCCCAGGAACGAGCACGTTGTCAGCAGAGGGGAGCGCCGGGTGGGCGCCCAACAGAGCAGGAGCCCGTGGCCGGGCACCCTGGCGGTCGGCGCCGCAGTCGTCCTCGGGGCCTGGCTGCTGCACGACGGGGGCCACGCCGCACTGCCCCCGGCACCCGGTTCGGGCCAGTACCTCTCCGGCTTCGCCCCGGTCTCCGTCGTTCCTCCGCTCGGCCCCTCCGCCCCGACCCGGATCAGGATCCCCGCCGTCAAACTCGACGCCCCCGTCACCGGCCTCGGTCTGGACGGCGACGGCCACCTCCAGACGCCCCCGGCGGCCGACCGCAACCTGGCCGGCTGGTACCGCGGCGGCGCCACCCCCGGGCAGCGCGGCACCGCGATCATCGCGGGACACGTCGACAACAAGAGCGGGCCCGCCGTCTTCTATCATCTGGGCGCGCTGCACCGCGGCGACCGGATCGAGATCGCCCGCGAGGACGGCGCCACCGCCGTCTACCAGCTCTACGCCATCGAAGTGCACGACCGAAAGGACTTCCCGGACGACCGGGTGTACCGCCAGGCCGCCGACGCCCAGCTCCGGGTGATCACGTGCGGTGGCGGGTACAGCGAGGAACACGGCTACCAGGGAAACGTGGTCGCCTACGGATTCCTGGCCGACACCACCCGGCCGGGGACACGTACATGACCACCGCTACGCTCGCCGTCAGCTGGAACCCCATCGACTGGCCGCTGACGCACGGCCCGATCCCGCTCGCCGTGCTCGCCGCCGGCTGGGGCTCCCTGCTCCTGCTCGCCCTGGCCCGCGGCCGGACGTGGTGGAACCGCCGGCTGCCCGCCGCGCTGTTCAGCGCCGCCGCGCTCAGCCTGGTGCTGGACGTCGTCGTGGACGACTGGTGGCACCCCTTCCCCGAGGGGCTGCCCCGCTACGTCACCTGGTGGATCGCCGTCGCGCTGCTCGGGCTCTGCCTGGCCGGCTACCGGATGCCGCGGCTCGGCCGGAAGGGCAAGCTGCTGGCGGTCCTCGCCGGCGCCCTGGTGCTGCTGATGGCCTCCTCGCAGGTCAACCGCGGGTTCGGCCAGTACCCCAGCGGCCGGGTCATGCTCGCGCCCTGGCTCTCCGAGACCCAGGAGCTGACCACCGGCAAGGACGCCCGGACGGTGAGCCCGCCGCCCGGCAAGGTCCTGGAGGAGGTCTGGCAGGCACCCCCCGGGCTGCCCGCCAAGGGCACCGTCTCCATCAAGCCGATCCCGGGCACCAAGTCCGGTTTCAAGGCCCGTGACGCGTACGTCTACCTGCCGCCGGCCTACCAGGCCAGCCCGCGCCCGCTGCTGCCGGTCGTGGTCCTCGTCACCGGCCAGCCCGGCAACCCGGGCGACTGGGTGCTCGGCGGCCAGGTGAACGAGGCGCTGGACGCCTTCGCCGCCGAGCACCAGGGCCTGGCCCCGATCGTGGTGATGCCCGACCAGCTCGGGTCGATCTGGAACAACACGCTCTGCATGGACTCCAAGCTCGGCAACGTGCAGACCTACCTGGCCGAGGACGTCCCGAACTGGGTCCACCAGAACCTCCAGACCGCCAAGGGCCGGGGCTCCTGGTCGATCGGCGGGGCCTCGATGGGCGGCACCTGCGCGCTCCAGCTCGCCGTCAACGCGCCCGACGTCTTCGGCTCCTTCCTCGACATGTCGGGGCAGGAGGAGCCCACCCTGGGCACCCGCGATCAGACCGTCGCCGCGGCCTTCGGCGGCGACCGGGCCAAGTTCGACGCCGTCGACCCGCTGCAGGTGATGAGCCGCAAGCGGTTCCCCGACACCGCCGCGGCGATCGTCGTCGGCCGCACCGACGGCGAGTTCCGCCCGCAGCAGGAGAAGGTCTACCAGGCGGCGCTGGACGCCGGGATGAAGGCGAGGTTCGATCTGATGCCAGGTGGGCACGGTTGGGTGGTGTTCCGGCCCGGCATCGTCGACCAGCTGCCCTGGCTGGCCCAGCAGACGGGGTTGATCCGGTGATCCGGCTGGGCACCGCCCCGGTCCTCGTCGCCGCCCGCGAACGCGACCTCGGCCTCGACCCCGTCCCGGTGGTGACCGCCCCCGAGCCGTCCCCGCGGCCGGGCCGGCCGGCCGCCACCGGGCTCGCCGCCCGGCTGCGCGCCGCGCCGCTGACCCTCGTGCTGCTCGGCCTGCTCTGGGCGGTCGGCGCCGCCACCGGCAGCCTGGCCCGGGGCCCGTCCCGGGACCTGCTGGCCCAGGTCGGCGTCGGCCTGCCCACCCTCGGCGAAGGCCGCTGGTGGACACCGCTCACCTCGCTGTTCTGGTGCTCCAGCGCGGGCTCGTACGTCCTCACCAGCCTGCTGCTGCTCCTGGTCGGCCCGGCCGCCGAGAGCCGGCTCGGGCGGCGGCGGACCCTGCTGGTGCTGGTCGGCGGGCAGGTCCTGGGCACCCTGCTCGGCACCGGACTGGTCGCCTTCGGCTCACGGGCCGGCGAGCAGTGGACGGCCGCCGTCGCCGACCAGACCGCCGCCGGTCCGGTCGTCGGCCTGTTCGCACTGGCCGGGGTGCTCGGCTACCGGCTCAGCGTGCTCTGGCGGCGCCGGCTGCACCTGCTGGTGGTGCTCGTCCCGCTGGTGATGACGCTGTACGTCGGCCATCTGCAGAGCGTCCAGCGGTGCGCCGGCGCGCTGCTCGGGCTCGGCATCGGCGCGCTGCTCGCCCGGGGCCGGTGGCAGCTGCGCCCGCACCGCTCCTCGCACACCGAGACCCGGGTGCTGGTCGCGCTCTGCCTGGTGGCCGCCGCCCTCGGGCCGCTGATCGCCTCGCTGTACGACAACGCCGCCGGGCCGTTCAACACCTTCTCCGAGCTCTACTTCTCGCACCGGCTCACCCCGGACGAGGTCGCCGACTTCTGTGCCCTCTCCGCCCACGACTGCGCCCGCGCGCACGCCGTCCAGCGGATCTTCGACACCCCGGCCCGGCTGATGGCCGCGCTCTTCCCGGCCCTGCTGCTGGTCCTCGCCGAGGGCCTGCGCAGGGGCCTGCGGCTGGCCTGGCGGATCACCGTCGCCACCGAGCTGCTCTGGGTCGCGCTGCTGCTCTGGCTGTTCACCGAGACCGGCACCGGCACCGGGGACGTGGTGCAGTACTTCGTCGAGGCGCTGCTGCTGCCGCTGCTCACCACCGGCCTGCTGCTGGCCACCCGCCAGCGGTTCGGCCTGCGGCTGCCGGGCGCGGTGCTGCGCCGGCTCGCCCTCGTGCTCGGCGGGGCGGCACTGGCCGCCGCGGCCGCGTACGTCGGGTTCGGCCGGGTGGCGGCCGGACAGTTCGACCCGGGCGCGGGCCTGCGCAGCCTGGCCGCCGGGCTGCCGGCGCAGTTCCTGCCGCCCGCCTACAACGACCTGCTGCCCGACTACCCGATCGCCGTCGGCCCGCTGGCCCGCTTCCTGGAGACGTACTGCGGTCTGGCGTTCTGGGTGGTCGCGCTGACCGCGCTGCTGGTGGCCTTCCGCCGGCCGGTGGTGCACGCGGAGGCCGAGGACGCCGCCCGCGCCCGGGCCCTGCTCACCGCGCACGGCGGCGGCACGCTCTCCTTCATCACCACCTGGGACGGCAACCACTACTGGTTCGACGAGGAGGGCCGGGCCGCCGTCGCCTACCGGGTGCTCTCCACCGTGGCGCTGACCACCGGCGACCCGTTCGGCGAGCCGGAGGCCCGCCGCCGGGCGGTGGCCGGCTTCGCCCGGTACTGCGACACCCGCGGCTGGACGCCGTGCTTCTACAGCGTCACCCCGGAGACCCGGGCCGCCGCCGGGCAGCTCGGCTGGCGCTCGCTCCAGGTGGCGGAGGACACCGTGGTCGCCCTGCCCGAGCTGGCCTTCACCGGCCGCAAGTGGCAGGACATCCGGACGGCGCTCAACAAGGCCGGCAAGCAGGGCATCACCGCCGAGTGGTGGGCCTACCACGACGCGCCGCTCGCGCTGCGGGACCAGATCCGCTCGATCTCGGAGGAGTGGGTCTCCGAGAAGGGCCTGCCGGAGATGGGCTTCACCCTCGGCGGGCTGGAGGAGCTGGACGACCCGGCGGTCCGGCTGCTGATCGCCGTCGACGGCGACCGCACCGTGCACGGGCTGACCAGCTGGATGCCGGTCTACGAGGACGGGGTGCCGGTCGGCTGGACGCTGGACTTCATGCGCCGGCGCTCGGACGGCTTCCGCGGCGTGACGGAGTTCCTGATCGCCTCGGCCGCGCTCGGCTTCAAGGAGGAGGGCGCGCGCTTCCTCTCGCTCTCCGGCGCGCCGCTGGCCCGCTCCGGGCAGGACGCGCCGCCCACCGGGCTGCAGCGCACGCTCGACTGGATGGGCCGGGTGCTGGAGCCGGTGTACGGGTTCCGCTCGCTGCTGGCCTTCAAGGCGAAGTTCCAGCCGGAGTACCGGCCGATGTACATGGCCTACCCCGACCCGGCGGCGCTGCCCAGCATCACCCGGGCGATAGGCAAGGCGTACCTGCCGCACCTCACGGCGGCGCAGGGCGTCCGGCTGATGCGCCGGCTGTCCTCCTGAGGCGCCCGCCCGGGCTCGGCCCCGGGCGGCGCCGACGGCCGGTGGCCGCGGGGGTGCGGCCGGGCGCCGGCGCGCGTCAGCCCAGGAGCTCGGCGAGGGCGCGGTCGGCGTCCAGGTACAGGTGCTCCTCGCCCTCGGGGACGGCCAGCCGGCTGCGCCAGAGGAAGCGCCGCAGGTCGGAGGTGTCGAACTGGACCAGCGCGGTGCCCTCGGGCGCGCGCAGCTCGACCATGGTGCGCCGGCCCGCCGCGGGCCGGATGTGGACGTCGCCGACGCCGGCGGCCAGCTCCAGGCCGGCCGTCAGCAGCTGGCGGGCGAAGACCCACTCGATGTCCGGGCCGGCCTCCGGGCCGCCGGCGTCCCGGCTGTCGTCCCGGCCGTCGTTCCGGCCGGGGCCCTCGGCCGGCTCGTCCAGCGAGAACTCGGCGGGGAAGCCCATTCGGACGGCGAGCGGATCCTCCGGGCGGTAGGCGAGGGTGACCCGCAACCGGGCCGAGCGGTGGGTGGAGAGGATCAAGCGGGCCTGGACGGTCTCTTCGACGGCGTGCACGGCGCGTCCCTTCTCGGTGGGGTGGGGCCTTCTGGGGGTGAGGCCGCGGTGACGGCTGTGGAGGGTGGGGCGGTCTCACAGGTGAGAGTCGGACGGGGCGGTCGTGCTTACGCGGTTTCGCGGGCGGATTTCCGTGATCCGGCTCACATCGGTTTCCGGCCGTCCGGGCGTCGCGGAGGCCGAGCCTGGCCGCCCGAACCGCGCCGGGCCGGTACGCTGGACCGGTTGTCCGATTGCCGCCCGACCGCGGGCAGGGGCCGCAAAACAGCCTCTGACCTGCGATGATCCCCCTCGGAGACCGTGAGTACTGCCGCCGCCTCCTCGATGCCCCTCTTCTCCGACGCGCAGGAGCCGCACGCGCCCGCCCGGGCCGCCGGCCAGGGCGCGTCGGCCGCTTCGCACCACCTGTCGCCGGCCTTCCCCGGCCGGGCCCCCTGGGGCACCGCCGGCAAGCTCCGGGCCTGGCAGCAGGGTGCGCTGGACCGGTACATCGAGAACCAGCCGCGCGACTTCCTCGCGGTCGCGACCCCGGGCGCGGGCAAGACCACCTTCGCCCTGACCCTGGCCTCGTACCTGCTCCACAACCACCTGGTGCAGCAGATCACCGTGGTCGCGCCGACCGAGCACCTGAAGAAGCAGTGGGCCGAGGCCGCCGCCCGGATAGGCATCAAGCTCGATCCGGCCTACTCCTCCGGCCCGCTCTCCCGCGAGTACCACGGCATCGTGGTCACCTACGCGGGCGTCGGGGTCAACCCGATGCTGCACCGCAACCGCACCGAGGCCCGCAAGACGCTGGTCATCATGGACGAGATCCACCACGCGGGTGACTCGAAGTCCTGGGGCGAGGCCTGCTTCGAGGCCTTCGAGCCGGCCTCCCGGCGGCTGGCGCTGACCGGTACGCCGTTCCGCTCGGACACCAACCCGATCCCGTTCGTGCAGTACGAGGCGGGCGGCGACGGCATCCGCAAGTCGGTCGCCGACTACACCTACGGCTACGGGCACGCGCTGGCCGACCACGTCGTGCGGCCGGTGATCTTCCTGAGCTACAGCGGCAACATGCGCTGGCGCACCAAGTCCGGCGACGAGCTGGAGGCGCGGCTCGGCGAGCCGATGACCAAGGACCTGATCGCCCAGGCCTGGCGCACCGCGCTGGCCCCGCAGGGCGAGTGGATCCCCAGCGTGCTGCAGGCCGCCGACCGCCGGCTGAGCGAGGTCCGCAAGGCGATCCCGGACGCCGGCGGCCTGGTGATCGCCACCGACCAGAACACCGCGCGCGCCTACGCCAAGATCCTGCGGGAGATCAGCGGCGAGAAGGCCACCGTGGTGCTCTCCGACGAGGCGGAGGCGTCCAAGCGGATCTCCGACTACGCGGCGGGCGACTCGCGCTGGATGGTCGCGGTCCGGATGGTGTCCGAGGGCGTCGACGTGCCGCGCCTGGCCGTCGGGGTGTACGCCACCTCGATCTCCACTCCGCTGTTCTTCGCGCAGGCCGTCGGCCGTTTCGTGCGTGCCCGCAAGCGCGGCGAGACCGCGTCCGTCTTCCTGCCGACCATCCCGACGCTGCTGGGCTTCGCCAACGAGATGGAGCTCCAGCGCGACCACGTGCTGGACCGGCCGAAGAAGGAGGGCGAGGGCCTCTTCGACGAGGAGGACCGGCTGCTGGCCGAGGCCGAGCGGGCCAACGACGGGCCGGACGGCGCGGGCGGCGAGGAGTTCTCCTACGAGGCGATCGGCTCCGACGCGGTCTTCGACCGGGTGCTGTACAACGCCATGGAGTTCGGCATGCAGGCGCACCCGGGCAGCGAGGAGGAGGAGGAGTACCTCGGCATCCCGGGCCTGTTGGAGCCGGACCAGGTGCAGATGCTGCTGCAGAAGCGCCAGCACCGGCAGATCCAGCGCAGCAAGGCCAAGCCCGCCGAGGAGGCCGACCTGCTGGAGCTGCCGGCCGAGCAGCGGCCGGTGGTGACCCATCAGGAACTGCGTGAGCTGCGCAAGGAGTTGAACGCGCTGGTGGCGGCCTGGCACCACCGGACGAGTCAGCCGCACGGCACCATTCACAACGAGCTGCGGCGCCAGTGCGGTGGCCCGCTCACGGCGCAGGCGACGGTCAATCAGTTGAAGGCGCGGATCGAGCGAATCCGGGAATGGGCGAAGTAGCGGGACGTCGGGGAATTGTCCGGCATCTTCTTAAGGTCATGTGACGGTAAGGCATACGCGAAGGATTTGTAGAGACAGCCGGTGTGATGATCGGCTAGTGTTCCGCGTGCCGCGCCGCCTCCGGGTTGTCACAGCTGCGCTCCGCCCCGTCCGGGCGGTCGCCGCGACCCCGGTGAGCCGGGCCGGCGACCTCACCAGTCGAGGAAGCGACCGTCCCGTCGCGCCCTCGAACATGCCGTCACAAGGAGCACACCGAACGTGTCGTACCCGCCCCACGCCCAGCCCGAGCTGTCCGACAAGTCGAAGATCGTCGCCGGCATCCTGACGATCCTGCTCGGCAGCCTGGGCGTCGGCCGCTTCTACACCGGCCACATCGGCCTGGGCATCGCCCAGCTGCTGACCTGCGGCGGTCTCGGCGTCTGGTCGCTGATCGACGGCATCCTCTTCCTCACCAGCGACGACCGCACGGACGCCCAGGGCCGTCTGCTGCGCAGCTGACCTTGCGCAGGACGTTCACGGCGCGCCGCCCCGGCTCCGGCCGGGGCGGCTTCGCCGTGCCCGGAGCCGGCGGCCTCCTCGCCCGGCTGCCCCTCCCCGCCCGGCTGCGCACCGCGGGGCCGCCGCTGGCGGTGCTCGCCGGCGGCCTGGCCGGCTCGGCCTACCTGTGGTCGCGCAACCCGCACCTGCCCGGGCAGATGCTGCCGTTCTGCCCCTGGCGGAAGGTCACCGGGCTGGACTGCCCCGGCTGCGGCGGCACCCGGATGACGTACGACCTGCTGCACGGCGACTTCGCGGCGGCCTGGCACGACAACGCGGCGCTGCTGCTCTCGCTGCCGCTGGTCGCGCTGCTCTACCTCACCTGGCTGCGGCACGGCCTGGCCGGCCGGAGCTGGCGGCCGACCCTCGGGCGGGCCGGCACGGCGGCGGTGCTCGGCACCGCGGTGGCCTGGACGGTGCTGCGCAACCTGCTCTGACCCGTCGCCCCGGCGGGCTGCCGGGTGGGTGGCGGGCGGTGCCCTGCTCGGCGGGGGCTGTCCGAACTTCGGACTGTGTTCGAACTTGCGCACAGCCAGCGGCCGCACAATGGTGGCATTTGCCCGTATTTGTCATGTGCGACGAAATCGATCATGCCCGAATTTTGGACAACCACTTCCGCCGCGACAATTCCTTCACTACCTTTCCCACACGCTCTCCCGCCGGGTAACCCCCGCGGACGGGCGCCGCAGGACCGCCAGGACGTCAAGGACGACACACCGCGGCCCGAGCGCGGCCACCCACCTGCGCGCGACACCTGAGTCCCGGACCGGCGCCGCCGCTCCGGCGACCGCCGCGGAAAGGAATTGCGCGTCGTGACTGCAGAGACCTCCCAGACCCTGGACCGTGGTGTCCGGGTCCTCAAACTCCTCGCCGACTCCGAACGCGGGCTCACCGTCACCGAGCTCGCCGCCCGGCTCGCCGTCAACCGGACCGTCGTCTACCGGCTGCTGGCCACGCTGGAACAGCACGGCCTGGTCCGCCGGGACATCGGCGGCCGGGCCCGGGTGGGCCTGGGCGTGCTGCGACTGGCCCACCGGGTGCACCCGCTGCTGCGCGAGGCGGCCCTGCCGGCCCTGCGCAGCCTGGCCGAGGACCTCGGCGCCACCGCCCACCTCACCCTGGTCGACGGCAACGAGGCGCTGGCCGTCGCCGTGGTCGAGCCCAGCTGGACGGACTTCCACGTGGCGTACCGGACGGGGCTGCGCCACCCGCTGGGGGAGAGCGCCGCCGGGCGGGCGATCCTGGAGGCGCGCGGCTTCCCCAGCCAGCGCCGTCCGGAGCAGGGTTTCGTCATCACCCGTGCGGAGGAGCAGTCGGGCGCGAGCGGCGCGGCCGCCGCGCTGGTCGGGCTGAGCGGGATCGAGGGCAGCGTCGGCGTGGTGATGCTGAACGGGCTCGTCCCCGAGCGGGTCGGACCCCGGGTGGTGGAGGCGGCGACGGAGGTCGCCGACGCCCTGCGATAGCGCCGGGTGTGTTTGGATGCCTCTGTGTCCGACACCAAGCTGCCCAAGGCCCTGACCGCCCCCCGCACCCGCGCGCTGGCGCTGTGCGGGGTGCTGGTCGCCGCGCTGTTCGGCGTGGCGGCCTTCGTCCCGCTGCCGTACACGCTCACCTGGCCGGGGGTCACCGCGGACACCCTGGGCAGCTACCAGGACAAGCCGGTGCTGACCATCACCGGTGCGCCGGTGCGGACCACCGACGGCGAGCTGCGGATGGTGACCATCTCGGCGACCAACCCGGGGGAGAAGACCACCTTCTGGCGGTCGCTGCGGGCCTGGTTCGACCAGGACGAGGCCGTCCGGCCGACCGAGACGGTCTACCCGCAGGGCGATCCGGCCAAGGCCGAGGAGGTCACCGCCCAGCAGATGACCGAGTCGCAGGACAGTGCCACCACGGCCGCGCTCTCCTACCTGCACCTCTCGCCGGCCCAGGTGAAGGTGAAGGTCGACCTCGGTGACATCGGCGGTCCGAGTGCGGGCCAGATGCTGGCGCTGGGCATCGTCGACAAGCTCGCCGGTGACGGCAAGGGCGGCGACCTCACCGGCGGCGTGACGGTCGCGGGTACCGGCACCATCGACGACCAGGGCGTCATCGGCCCGGTCGGTGGCGTGCCGCTGAAGACCCAGGCGGCGGCCCGGGACGGCGCGACGGTGTTCCTGCTGCCCAAGGACGAGTGCTCGGACGCCAAGGTCAACCTGCCCGAGGGGCTGCGGCTGGTGCCGGTGGGCACGCTGAGCGAGTCGATCTCCGCGCTGGACGCGCTGAGGAACGGCGGTGCCGTCCCCGCCTGCTGAGCCCTGTGCTCGGTGTGGGCGGGAGCGGGTCCGCCGGGTGCCGCGGGTGCGGCGGGCGCGTCGGTGCGGCGTGCGTGGGGCCGGGCGAGCCCTGTCCGCCCGGCCCGGTCCAGGCCGCGTGCCCCGGCCCGGGAGGGTGGTCAGAGCCCGAAGGCCACCGAGGCGAAGTCGTTGCTCAGCCGGGTGCGCAGCTGCGCGGCGATGGCGGCTAAACGGTGGGCCTGTGCCATCGGCAGTGACACCGAGACCGCGGCGATGCCGTTGCCCGCGACGATCGGGACCGCCGCTCCGGCCGTGCCGATCGCGTACTCCTGGTACTGCGTGATCGGCGCGGCCCGCTGCGGCCCCTGGCGGGGCAGCATCGGCAGGTGCGCGGGCTCCTTCAGGGTGTACGGGGTGAGCGGCACCATCGGGTAGCGGGCCAGGTGGGCCCGGCGCTCCTCGGCGGACATCAGGGCGAGCAGGGTCTTGCCGGCCGAGTGGGCGTGTGCGGCGGCCCGGAAGTGGCGCCGGTCGATCAGCGGCGCGCCGGGGGCGGCCACCGCGTCGACCAGCTCGACCTCGCCCTGGCGGTACCAGCTGAAGTAGACCGCCGCGGAGAGCTCGCCGGCGAGCAGGGTGAGCAGCCGGTTGAGCCGGTGGTGCCCGGCCGCCGGGCTCTCCTCCCGGGTGAGCCCGGCCACCGCCGGGCCGGTCAGGTAGTGGCCGCTGCGGCGCTCCAGGTAGCGGTCGTGCACCAGGGTGCGCAGCAGGTGGTAGGCGGTGCCGAGGGCGAGCCCGGTGTCGCGGGCGAGCTGCTTGGCGGTGGCCCCGTTGGGGTAGCGGGCGACCGCCTCCAGCAGCCGCAGGGCGCGCTGGGCGGAGGCGATCAGGGTGGGTGGGGCCGGGGGCAGGGGAGAGCGGATCGATGAATGGATGGTCATATGAGTGATCTTTTCGCGCACCCTGGGCACGGTCCGCTGGCATATGCGCATCGATCGGGCCGCGTCCTCCGGGCGCTGCCCGCCGTGCCCGGAGCGCCGTGCCCGGAGTCGCCGTTCCCGGAGCGCCGTCCTCGGAGTCGCCGCCCCTCCCGGTGCCGCCCTACTCGGCGGCGGCCTGGTCCACCAGCGGCAGGATCCGGTACGGCACCGGGTTCTCCAGCGCGATCGCCGTCGAGGACCGGACGATCCCGTCGAACCCCACCACCCGGTCGATCACGCGCTGCAGGTCGGCGTTGGACCGGGCCACGATCCGCACCATCATGTCCCCGCGTCCGGTGATCGTGTGCAGCTCCAGCACCTCCGGCACCGCCGCCAGGTGGGCCCGCACGTCGGAGCCCTGGCCCTGGGAGATCTCCAGCGTGGCGAAGGCCGTCACCGGGTAGCCCAGCGCCGCCGGGTCCACCTCGGGCCCGAAGCCGCCGATCACGCCCTTGGCCTGGAGCCGGTCCAGCCTCGCCTGGACGGTGCCCCGGGCCACCTGGAGGCGGCGCGAGCACTCCAGCACCCCGATCCGCGGCTCCTCCGCCAGCAGCCGGATCAGCCGGCCGTCCAGCACGTCGATCGCGTCGTTGCCGGTACCGGCGGTCGGGGCCGAAGGGCCGGGCCCGGCAGCGGAGTTGGGCGCATCGGTGGAGTTCGGGGAACTCGGGGACTGGGCGGGGGGCATCGCGGGGCTCCGTCCTCCGGTGGGCATTCTGTACAGCGGTGCGGCCGATTCTCCCGCCCCGGCGCACACCTTGACCAGGAGGAAACGGAACAGTTGCGCGCCGGTCGGCCCGGCGCCACCCTCCAGCCACAACCCCGTGAGCCGGGCCCCACACCGGCCCACGGGGTCGACCGTGGTCCCGTACGCCCACCGGGAGGGCCGTCATGACCGACACCGCCGCCGAACCCGTGCTGCTCACCGCGGGCCTGGAGGAGCCCGACCTCGTCCCGATGGGGCACGCCGACGCGGTGGTCTTCGCGGTCGGCGACGCCGAGCGCGCGGCACGCCGCTACGCCACCGCGCTCGGCCTGCGCTGTACCGCCTACGCGGGGCCCGACACCGGCGAGCCGGAGACCGTCTCGTACGTCCTGCGCGCGCCCGGCACGTGGTTCGTGCTGACCTCGCTGGTCCAGGTGATCGGGCCGCGCGGCCGGGAGCTGGCCGACCACCTGGCCCGGCACGGCGACGGCGTGGTGGACCTCGCCGTCGGTGTGCCGGACGTCCACTACGCGTACGACTACGCCGTGGACCGGGGGGCCGGCCCGCTCGCCGAGCCCTACGAGGTGCACGACCGGTACGGGGTGGTGGTGCTCGCCGCGATCGGGGTGCCCGGCGGGACCAGGCACACCCTGGTCGACCGGTCCCGCTACCGCGGCCCCTACCTGCCCGGGTACGTGCCGTTCGACCGCTGGTGACCGGCGGCCGGCCGACGGTCAGCGGACGACCGTCTCCACCGTCGGCGGGTGGCCGTTCCAGGCGACGAACACCGAATTGGCCTGGTCGCCCTTGCTGAAGTCCACCCGCATCCACTGCGGGCCGTTCCAGACCTGCATCTGCCAGCCCGGATCCGGGGTGGCGGAGACCAGGGAGGCGCTGTCCGGCCGGATGTCCAGCGCGACCTTGCCGCCGGGAACCGGGTAACTGCGCACGGAGGATGTGGCGGTGGTGGCGGCGGCGGTGGTGGTAGGCGTGGGACGGCGCGAGGAGGGCGGGGCGCCGGGCGCCGCCGCGCTGCGCTGGGTGGTCGACGAGGCCGGCGCGGGCGTCGGGCCGGAGGACTCCGGCCGGGGCGCGGACTGTTCCTGGGTCGGCGTCGGTGCCGGCGCCGACGAGGGCCGTGCGCCGCTGGACGCCGGGGACGGCAGGGGCAGCGCCGTGGGCTGCTCGAACGCGGCGCCGGTCAGCACCGCGTGCACGCCGAACCAGGACAGCGCCACCGCCGCCCCGGTGGCCGCCGCCCAGGCGCCGAGCTGTACCAGTCCGTTCCGCATCGTGCGCACATCCTGCCGTATTCGGGGCCGCCGCAGGTGGGCAGCCCTGCTATTCAGCAGGCAAGTTGCACAAAACACCAGGGGGGCGGTGCCGATCGGTCCGGAGCTGTCCGGCGGGCGGTCCCGGACCCGCCCCGAGACCACCCCGAGGTACAGACCACCGCACGCCGATGGCGTACCGTGCAGCCCCATGGCAACAGTGCTCGTGGTCGAGGACGACCCCTTCGTACGCTCCGCCCTCATCCGGCATCTGGCCGACACCGGTCACGCGGTCCGCAGTGTGGGCACGGCACTTGAGGCGTTGCGCGAGGTGGCCCAGGTCGGCTGCGACCTGGTGATCCTCGATCTCGGCCTGCCCGATCTGGACGGCAGCGAGGCGCTCAAGATGATTCGCGGCCTGACCAATGTGCCGGTCATCATCTCCACCGCCCGGGACGACGAGGCCGAGATCGTCCGGCTGCTCAACGACGGCGCCGACGACTACTTGGTGAAACCTTTCTCCGGGGAACACCTCAGTGCCCGGATGGCCGCCGTGCTGCGCCGGCTCGGCGGCGGAACGGCCCCGGTCACCCAGGTGCTCCGGGTCGGCGGGCTCGCCATCGACCTCCAGCGCCGCGAGGCCGCGCTGGACGGCCGGGCGCTCGACCTGACCCGCCGCGAGTTCGACCTGCTGGCCTTCCTCGCCGCCCGCCCCGGCGTGGTCGTACCGCGCAAGGAGATCCTGGCCGAGGTGTGGCGCCAGACCTACGGCGGCGACCAGACCATCGACGTCCACCTCTCCTGGCTGCGCCGCAAGCTCGGCGAGACCGCCTCCAACCCCCGCTACCTGCACACCGTGCGCGGCGTCGGGGTCCGGCTGGAGGCGACCGGGTACCCGACGGAGCCCGGACCCGCCCCCACGGAGCGCCGGACATGAGGCGGTTCGGGCACTCGCTGCGCTGGGCCCTGATCAAGGCCGCCGTGGCCGGGACCACCATGGTCGCGCTGGCCTTCCTCATCCCGCTCGGGCTGATGGTCCAACAGACCGCGCGGGACCGGGCGTTCACCGCGGCCGAGCGCCAGGCGGCGGCGCTCGGCCCGGCGCTCGCGATCACCACGGACCAGGGCGCCATCGCCCGCGCGGTGGCCAGTACCGACGCGGGCGCGCAGGGGCGGATGGCGGTCCACCTGCCGGTACCGGGCGCGGCGGCGGGCGGGGGAACGACCGGGGCGCCGGCGAGCGGGGCGCCGGTGCCCCCGGCGGGCGCTCCCACCGGGCCGGCCGCGCTGCCGTCCGTGCTTCCCTCGGTGCTTCCCTCGGCGCTTCCCTCCGTGCTTTCGTCCGCGCCGTCCGCCGCCGCCCCCGCGGCGGCCCCGGTCGGGCCGGACGGCGGGGCGACCATCGGGGAGGCCCGCGCGCTGGCCGCCGACGTGGGCACCGCCGGCGGCCAGGGCCGCTCGTTCACCGTCGAGGTGCCCGGCGGCTTCGCCCTGCTGCAGCCCGTCGCCGTGGACACCGGCCGGACGGCCGTGGTCGAGGTGTTCGTGGCCGACGGCGACCTCACCCGGGGGGTCTCCACCGCCTGGCTGGTGCTGTCGGCGGTCGCGCTCGCGCTGGTGGCCATCTCGGTGCTGGTCGCCGACCGGATGGGCACCCGGATCGTCGCCTCCGCCCGCCGGCTGGCCGCCGCGGCCCGCTCGCTCGGCGGCGGCAACCTCGCCGTCCGGGTGCCCGTCGACGACCGGCAGAGCGCCGGGAGCCCGGAGGAACTGCGCGAAGCCTCCCACGCGTTCAACGCGATGGCCGACCGGGTCGTCCACCTGCTGGCCGCCGAACGGGAGTTGGCCGCCGACCTGTCGCACCGGCTGCGCACCCCGCTCACCGTGCTGCGGCTCAACGCCGCCTCGCTCGGCGAGGGCGACGCCGCCGACGCCACCCGGCACGCCGTCTCCCAACTGGAGCGCGAGGTCGACCAGATCATCCGCTCCGCCCGCCGGGCGCCCGAGGACGCGCCCGCGGTCACCGTCGGCTGCGACGCCGCCGAGGTGATCCAGGAGCGGGTCGGCTTCTGGTCCGCGCTCGCCGAGGACGAGGGCCGCCGCTGGCAGTTGGCCGGCGCCGACCGGCCGGTGCCGGTGTCCGTCCAGCGCGGCGACCTCGCCGCCGCCGTCGACGCGCTGCTCGGCAACGTCTTCCGCCACACCGCCGTCGGCACCGCGTTCTCGGTCGACGTGCTCGCCACCGAGAGCTCGGTCATCGTGCTGGTCGGCGACGCCGGACCGGGCTTCACCGACCCCGAGGCCGCCCTGAAGCGCGGGCAGGGCCACGGCGGCGAGGGCTCCACCGGCCTCGGCCTGGACATCGCCCGCAAGCTCGCCGAGGTCACCGGCGGCGACCTCGCGCTCGGCCGCTCGGCGGTGCTCGGCGGCGCCGAGATCCGGCTGCGCCTGCAGGCCAGACCCGCCGCCACCGCCGCCCGCGTCAGCCGCCGGCGGACCCGCAACACGCTGTTCCAGCGCTGAGCGGCGGCGCTGCCGCGCGGCGGCGGACCGGGCCCGCGCCACAGGTGTCCCCCCTCTTTCTTAAGCGGGCCCTAAGGGAGCTGTACCCCTCGCTCAGCAGGCCGGTTTCGGCCGTCCGGCACCACTAGCGTCATCCGCGCCGGTCACCCGACCGAGCCGGGTCACGCCGCCCGCGACAGGTCCACGGACCCGCGCCCGGCCGCCGCGACCCCGTCCGGCCCAGCCGCCTCCCGTACCGTTCGGGCCGGTGGCGCCCCCAACGGAGGTACGCCCATGACGACCCAGCCCGACCGCCGCCCGGGCCGCCGCCGGCGCAGCCGCAAGGGAGTCCTCCTCGGGGCCTCGGCCGTCGCCGCCGCGCTGGTCGCGGGCGGAGTCGTCGTCCTCGCCTCCTCGGCCAGCGCCGCCTCGCTCGGCGCCGTCTACACCCGCACCAGCACCTGGGACTCCGGCTACACCGGCCAGTACCTGGTCACCAACCCGGACAGCAGCGCGATCGAGGACTGGACGCTGAGCTTCGACCTGCCGGCCGGCGCGAAGATCGACTCGCTCTGGAACGCCACCTTCAGCGCCGACGGGCAGCACGTCACCGTCAAGCCCGAGGCCTGGAGCAAGCGGCTGGAGCCCGGCCGCAGCCTGGTGGTCGGCTTCGTCGCCCAGGGCTCCGGCGCCGCCCAGGCCGAGCCCGGCAACTGCCTGATCAACAACGCCTCCTGCAAGGCCGGCGACGGCACCGTGCCGACCCCCTCGGGCCGCCCGACCACCACCCCCACGGTCTCGCCGACCGCGACCACGGCGCCCACCGCGACGCCGACCGCCACGGCCACCGCGACCGCCGGGCCCACCACCGCGTCGCCCAGCCCCACCGCCACGACCAGGCCGACCACCCCGGCGCCGACCACGAGCGCCACCCCCACGCCCACCGCCACCGCGACCGGCACTCCCGTCCCGGTCACCGGTGCCGGCTTCGCGCCGTACGTGGACACCTCGCTCTACCCGCCGTACGACCTGGTCGCCACCGCGAAGGCGACCGGCGTCAAGAACTTCAACCTCGCGTTCGTGGTCTCCGGCGGCGGCTGCACCCCGAAGTGGGGCGGGGTCAGCGACCTCGCCGCCGACGCGGTGGCCGCCCAGATCGGCGCGCTGCGGGCGATCGGCGGCGACGTCCGGGTCTCCTTCGGCGGCGCCAACGGCAGCGAGCTCGCCCTCGCCTGCACCACGACGGCCGACCTGACCGCCGTCTACCAGAAGACCGTCGACGCCTTCGGGCTGACCAAGGTCGACTTCGACGTCGAGGGCGGCGCGATCGCCGACACCGCCGCCAACACCCGCCGCGCCCAGGCCGTCGCCCAGCTGCAGAAGAACGCGGCCGCGAAGGGCAAGGCCCTGGACGTCTCCTTCACCCTCCCCGCGCTGCCCTCCGGCCTGACCCAGGAGGGCGTCAACCTGGTCGCGAACGCCAAGAGCAACGGCGTCGCGATCGGCGCGGTCAACATCATGGCGATGGACTTCGGTGACGGCGTCGCCCCGAACCCGCAGGGCCAGATGGGCAAGTACGCCATCGCCGCGGCCACCGCCACCCAGGCCCAGGTCAAGAGCGTGCTCGGCCTGGACGACGCCGCCGCCTGGCGCAAGGTCGCGGTCACCCCGATGATCGGGGTCAACGACGTGGCCAGCGAGATCTTCACCGTCGCCGACGCCAAGCAGCTCGCCGAGTTCGCCGGCACCAAGCACCTGGCCTGGCTGGCGATGTGGTCCGGCACCCGCGACAAGGCGTGCGAGGGCGGCGCCAAGGCCTACGCCGACGCCAGTTGCAGCAGCATCGTCCAGCAGCCGCTGGACTTCACCCGGGCCCTCGGCGCCTACGCCGGCTGAGCCCCCGCGACCCCTCCCCGGGACCCCGGCCGTCCGTGCTCCGCCCGCAACGGAGTACGGCCGGCCGGGGTGTTCTCCGATCCGGCCGGTCACGCTGAGTGACCGCCTTGACCGGGCCCGGCGGGCGGGCATCCGGTATCGTCGCTGGTTGGTCGAACGGTGGACGGAGCGAACAGTGACAGCGGTGCAAGACGAGCGCAGCGCGGTGCCAACCGCACCGGACCCGGCGCCCGGGCCCCTGTCCCACCGCCTCAAGGACGCCCTCGGCGCGCCCGTCCGGGCCCTGCGCGAGGCGCCGCGCCGCCCGCTGCTGGCGGTCTCCGCGGTGGCGCTGCTGTCCCTGGTGGTCTACGCCGTGGTGCGGCACTTCGTCCACACCTCGATGGTCGACATGATCGTCTACCGGGCGGAGGGCGGCGCCGTCGCCGACGGCACCGACCTCTACGCCCTGCGGGTCACCGAGTGGAACCTGCCCGCCACCTATCCGCCGTTCGCCGCGATGCTGTTCGTGCCGACGACCTGGTTCCCGGTGCCGTTCCTCCGGGTGGCGATCACGCTCGGCAACCTCGGGCTGCTCGCGCTCTTCACCCACCTGTCGTTCAAGCTGGTCGGCTGGCCGCGCCGCGAACTGCGCCCGCTCGGGGTGATCCTGGTCACCGGCGGCGGCGTCTGGCTCGAACCGGTCTTCACCACGCTGCGCTACGGGCAGATCAACCTCGCCCTGGCCTGCCTGATCCTCTGGGACCTCACCCGCCCCGACGGCCGCCGCAGCAAGGGCGTCGCGATCGGCATCGCCGCGGGCATCAAGCTGACCCCCGGGCTCTTCGCCGTCTACCTGCTGCTCACCGGCCGGATCCGGGCCGCCTTCGTGGCCGGGTTCACCTTCCTCGGGACCTTCCTGCTCGGCGCGCTCGTCCTGCCCGACGCCACCTGGGGCTTCTGGACCAAGTACCTCTACGACTCCTCGCGGGTCGGCAAGACCGAGATCGTCGACAACCAGTCGGTGCGCGGCGCCGTCGCCCGGCTGCTGCACACCGCCGACCCCGGGCTCGTCGCGACCCTGGCCGCCGGACTGGTCGCGCTGGCCGGCCTCGCCATCGCCGCCTGGGCGGCCTCCAGCTCCCGCTGGCTGCCGCGCGCCGAGGCGTGGGGCGTCTGCTGCGCCGCCGTCACCGCGGTGCTGATCTCGCCGATCAGCTGGACCCACCACTGGGTCTGGTGCGTGCCCGTGCTCGCCCTGCTCGCCTGCGAGGCGGCGGTCGAGCAGGCCCGTCCGGCCGCCGTCCGCCGGCTGCGCTGGCGCGCCGCCTTCGGGGCCACCCTGATCGCCTTCTTCTCGTTCGGAATGTGGGTCGTGCCGCACCACGGCGACCTCGACCTGCACCTCTCGGCGGTCAGCCAGGTCCCGGCCGCGGTCTACCCGCTCGTCGGGATCTGCTTCCTGCTGGCCGCGGCGCTACGGATAAGGGCGCGGCGGCGGGCCGCCGGCGCCCCGCTCGTCCCGCTGCCCGGGCAGCGCAGCGGCGGCGGCCGCCCCGGCCCCGCGCGCGACCGTCAGCAGGCCCCCGCGGCCCGCTGAGTCGCCGGGGGCTCCCGGGCCGGCGGGCCCGGGGGTGCCGCACCCGGGAGCGGTCTGCCCGGGGGCGCCGTGTTCGGGAGCCGCCTGCGGAGCCGCCTGCTCGGGAGTGGCCCGCTCAAGGCCGTCGCGTCCCGGGCCGGGGCGTCCGGGACCGGGGCGTGCGGGTGTGTTCGGTGGGGGGCGCCGCCGTGCGGCGCGGTCGCTCACGCGAGCAGCTCGGCGAGCGAACCGTCCATGTCCAGCGCCGCCATTTCGCTGCCCGGCGGCACCAGCCGGTGCGCCCGCTCCAGCCAGGCGGCCACCACCGGCAGCGGAGCCTCCAGCAGCGCGTCCCCGGCGGGCGAGCTCAGCGCCATGCAGAGCACGCTGCGCCGGCCCACGGGGGCGCCCCCGGCCGAAGGCCGGGCGAGGGTCGGCCAGATCCGCACGTCCCCCTGGCCGCACGGCCGGAAGGTGCCCTCCACCAGCAGCTCGCGGGCGAACACCCAGGTGACCGGCGAGCCGGTGTCCAGGTGGAAGGTGATGTGCACCGCGTACGGGTCGTGGCTGCCGTAGGACAGCCGGGCCGGGACGGGGACGCTGTGCTCGGGGGAGAGCACCAGGTTGAGCTCCAGCTCGTGCTCGACCACGCTCGTCGCGCGCTCCATGATCGGGTTCCTCTCTGACTCCGGTTCGTGCCCGGTTTCGGGCCCTGTGACCTTGGAGAGCGCGGGTCGCGGGCGCTCTTACACACGTTTCCGAGATTTCTTGGCGCAGTTCCCGCAGACGGGGACCGGGAGTGGTGAACGCGGGGGGAGCGGGCGCGTGCCGACGCATGCGCGCCGTCCTCCTTATCCCGGGCGGACCCGGGCTGTCCGGTGATTGCCCAACTTGCCTCGTTCGGTCCGCCGAGGTACTACCCTTTGTGACTGCCCCGCGACTGTCCGCCAATGAGGCGGTGTCCTCGCGCGCGCCGACGGCGAAGCCACCTCTGCCGCCCGAGTCGCCGGCGCGTGGTCTGCCCGCCGGGTGCGCCGCATCGGCCCTGCCAGGAAAGAAGACCCCATGACGGACCGGCCCTTCGCCGGCGGCGCGGAGACGGCCGTCGGCCCCACCCCGGGGTACTACCCCGACCCCTCGGTGCCCGGCTTCGTCCGCTACTGGGGCGGCACCGCCTGGGTGCCCGGCACCAGCCGCCCGGCGCCGGCGGAGGGCGAGGTGCTGGAGCCGCCCCGGTTCGTGGCCCGCCGCGGCGGGGTGGCCGGCGGCGCGGGGTCCGGGCCGGGGGCCGGTGCGCGCTTCGTCCCGCCGCCGACGGCGCCGGAGGCCGCTGCGCCGTCGGCCGCCGTGCCGTCGCCCGTTGTGCCGTCGCCCGGCGCGGCGTCCGGGGAGACCGGGCCGGTGTACCTGGACCAGACGGCGGGCGGGGCGTCGTTCAGCATCGGGCCGCACCTGGCGGCCGGGCCGGCGTTCCGTCCGACCGGGGCGCAGGTGGACTTCGGCACCGAGGGGGCCGGACGGGAGCGGGCGGGCGGGGCGGAGGCCGAGGACGAGCCGGAGGCCTCCGGCTGGCAGGTCGATCCGCGGGCGCAGCGCGGCCTGATGGAGACGGGCGGGGCGCCGCGCTGGGTCTCCTGGGGCGTGCTCCCGGGGGCGGAGCCGCTCCCGGGAGCGGCCGAGCCGGCGGACGTCCGGCCGGTGGCGGTGGGGCGGGTGCCCGCGGACCGGGCGGAGCCGGTCGTGGCCTCCGCGGTGTCCGTGGCGCCGGCGGCAGCCGTGGCGCCGGTGGCGCCGGTGGTCGTGCGCGCTCCCGGTCCGGTGCCGGTTTCGCTGCCTGCGCCTGCGCCTGCGCCCGCCTCGGAGCCGGAACCGGAACCGGACCCCGCGCCGGAGCCGGTCGCCGCTGCCGCGCCTGCCGCCACCACCGTCCCCGCCGCAGCGCCCGTCCCCGCTGGGGCGCCCGTACCCGCCGCCCCGGCGAAGGCCGGGCCCGGGCCGCGACAGGCCGTCCGCCGACGTCTCCCCGCGCCGGTGACCGCCGGGCTCGGGCGCCGGCTGGTCGCCCGGCTGGTGGACACCGCCGTCCTCGCCGTGGTCGCCACGGCGGCCGCCATCCCGCTCGGCAACTCCGCGCTGTCCCACCTCCAGCAGAAGCTCGCCCAGGCCCGGATGGCCAGCGCCTTGGCCCACCGTCAGGTGGACGTCCTGCTGGTGGACGGCGTCGTGGTGGGCAAGGCCGCCGTCCTGGTCGCCGTCCTCGCCTTCGTCGGCGTGCTCTACGAAGTCCTGCCGACCGCCCGTACCGGCCAGACCTTCGGCAAGCGCCTGGCCCGGATCCGGGTGGTGGACGCGGCGCCGTCGGCCGCCCGCCTCCGGCTGAGCTTCGCCCGCTCACTGGCCCGCTGGCTGGTCCGGAACGTCTCGGCGGTCCTGCTGCTCGGCCTGGTCTGGCCGCTGTTCGACCGCCCCGCCCGGCGCGGCTGGCACGACCGGGTGGCGGGCACCAGGGTCGTCCGGGACTGACCGCGGGCACGCGGAGGTTGCCGGGCGAAACGGACTAAATATCCGAAACTTAGCGAATGTGTGATGTTCTACTCGGGGAATGAGCACCCACAACCCCTCAGGCTCCGAGCCGGAGGGGGGCGGCCAGCCCTCCTTCGACAAGCAGCCCCCGCACCCGGGTGGCGGCACGCCGGAAGGTGCGCCGTCGGACCCGTCCGGCAACCCGCCGCCGTCGACCCCGCCACCGGCCGGCAGCCCCTACGACGACCGGCCCGGCGCGTACGGCGGCACCTACGGCGGCACCCCCGGCGGTTCGCCCTACGGGCAACCGCCGTACGGCCAGAGCCCCTACGGCGGGCCGCCGCCGTCCGACCAGCCACCGCCGGGATACGGACCCGCGGGGCACGGCGCGCCCGGTGCCGGGACGATCCCCGGGATGCCGCCGCTCGGCAGTTGGCCGAACCGGATCCTCGCGCAGGTGATCGACTACGTGCTCGCGCAGATCGTGGCGATCATCGTGGTGCTGCCCTTCGCCAGTCTCGGCGACCGTTCGGGCTCCGCCGGCGCGTTCTGGCTGGCCTGCGGCCTGCTGCTGATCTACGACGGCGTGATGCTCAGCCGGGACGGCCAGACCCTCGGCAAGAAGGCCATGAAGGTCAGGGTCGCGATGCTGATCGACGGCAGCACGCCGACGCCGGCCGCCGCCTGGACGAGGTCCGCCGTCTTCATCCTTCCGGCGGTCATCTGCTGCGCGGCGCTCTGGTGGCTGATCGACGGTCTGTTCGGCGTCTTCGACAAGCCGTACCGCCAGTGCATCCACGACAAGGCCGTGAAGACCGTGGTGGTCTCCACGGTCTGATCCCGTCCGCGTGTCCGGTCCGGTACCGCCCGGTGGTGCGTCAGCGCTGCCGGGCGTACGCGTGCCCGGCGGGTGCGGGTGCGGGTGCGGGTGCGGGTGCGGGTGCGGGTGCGGCGGCGGGGGCGGCGGCGGGGGTCGGTGGGTCGGCCGGGGCAGCCGCCGGGCTCGGCGCGGCGGCCGTGGCGGCGGCGCGGCGCTGGGCGGCGGTGGACAGCGACAGCAGCGTCACCAGCGTCCCGAGGGCGAGCGCGAAGGACACCAGCACGGCGATCTCCAGGACGCCCGTGGCGCCCGAGACGGCCAGCAGCGCCACAGCGGCGGCGACGACGGTGCAGGTGCCGAGGCAGAACTGAGCGGTGGTCGGGCGCGGCATGGCGATCGGTCCTTCGCGCGTCGGGGGGAACGGGCGGGGGCTGGGCGGGGCGGAGCCGGTGCTGGGATCCCTGTCCAGGACTCCTACCCAGTACGGGAGTTCGGTAAGTGCAGCCTAAGCTGTCGGTCCCGGGGCACGGGGGGCGCACAGGCTCACTGCGGGGTCGTCCGCCCGACTCGGTACGGTGATCGGGACTCATCCACTGACGCCCGACGCCCCAGGGGGACCCTCCGTGCCCATCCCCGCCGACTGGCCCGCCACCGAGGCCGAGGCACTCGCCGAACAGGAACGGCTGCGCCCGCTCGTCCGGCCCCACGGCCCGGGCCCGGGCGCCGACGCCGGCACCACCGGCGACATCGAGGCCGACGACACGCTGATCGCCGGTGTGGACGTCGCCTACGACGACGAGCGGGACCTCGTGGTCGCCGCCGCCGTGGTCCTGGACCGGGACACCCTGGCCGTCGTCGAGGAGTCGACCGCCGTCGGCCGGATCGCCTTCCCCTACGTACCCGGGCTGCTCGCCTTCCGCGAACTCCCCGCCGTCCTCGACGCCCTGGCCGCGCTCACCCGCACCCCCGGCACCGTGGTCTGCGACGGCTACGGCCTTGCCCACCCGCGCCGCCTCGGCCTCGCCAGCCACCTCGGCGTCCTCACCGGCCTGCGCACGCTCGGCGTCGCCAAGACCCCGTTCGTCTTCGACCACCGCGAGCCCGACGCGGCCCGCGGCGCCTGGACCCCGCTCACCGACCCCGCCACCGGGGAGGAGGTCGGCCGCGCCCTCCGCACCCGGCCCGGCGTCAAGCCGGTGTTCGTCTCCGTCGGCCACCGCATCGGCCTGTCCGAGGCGGTCGACACCACCCTCGCCCTCGCCCGTCACTACCGGCTGCCCGAGACCACCCGCCACGCCGACTCGCTCTGCCGCCGCGCCCTCACCGCGCTGCAGCGCGGAGCACCCGCGAACTGACGGTCCGGCAGCTCGTCGACGGTTCGCCGCGAGCGCCGTTCTGTCGGCCCGGCCCATGTGTTAGACATGTGTCTCCCGGGGCTGTGCACGGCAGCCCGGGGCGGACGCACGGGGGAGGCGCCGGACGTGGCAACGGGGACCGGATCGACGGGCGGAGCCGGCGGCGGCTACCGCGTCGAAGTCGAACAACTGCGGGCCTTCGCGGCCCAGGTACGGCTCCTGCTGGCCGAGTTCGAACGCCACGCCGACGGCACCCGGACGCACGGACAGAGCGCCGTCGGCAAGACCTCCTTCGGCACCTTCGCCGAGGCCACCGAACTGCACGGCCGGTACCAGACGATGCGCGACGGGCTGCGCGACGTGCTCAACCAGCTCCAGGACGCCGTGGACGAGGCCCAGAAGAAGGCCGAGCTCACCGCCACCAACTACCAGGAGCAGGAACACCGCACCGCGGGCAAGCTGAAGCTCGGCGACGACGGCTGGTCGGTGGCCGCCCCGTCGGCCACCAGCACCGCCGCGTACACCCGGACGGTGGCCCCGCCCCGGCACGACGGCGGGAAGTCCGAACGATGAGCACCCACCCGGAACAGCCCCACGGAAACGGAGGCGGCCGCCGATGACGTACACCAACTTCCACGACTACAGCCACGCCGAACTCCGGAAGATGGCCCAGGCCCTGAATCCCGGCGAGGTGATGGCCGCCAGCGACCCCTGGCGCCGCGCCGCCGACACCCTCAAGGCCATCCGCGCCACCCTCACCCGGGCCAGCACCGAGGCCGCCGTCAGCTGGGAGGGCAGCACCAGCGACGCCTTCCACGGCCGCATGCTCAACCTCGCCGCCACCATCAACAACGCGGCCTCCTACGCCAACGACGCCGCCAACACCCTCAAGGCCATGTCCGAGGCCATCGCCAAGGCCAAGCACGACATGCCCGAGGAGCCCAGCGGCTGGGACCAGCTCAAGGACGGCGTCGGCGACACCGTCTCCTCCCTGTTCGGCGGCGACGACGAGGACACCAAGACGGCCGTCGCCGAACAGCGCAAACTCGAAGCCGCCGCCGTCATGCAGACCCTCGCCATGCACTACCGCGTCGCCGCCCCGATGCTGAAGCCGCCACCGCCGTTGCAGAAGGGGCCACTTCGCGAGGACACCCGCGATGTCCCCTCGTCCGACGACTCTGCGGGTGCGCCGGTGCTGAGTGCGGTCACGACCGGTGCTGGTTTTGTCGGCGCGGGGGCAAGCCCGACTTCCGGCAACGGCCCGGCGCCGAGGGTCCAGAAGCCCGGTAGTCAGGCCCCGACGAAGCCCGTGGTGACGAAGGCGGCACCGGCGGCACCGACCGATCCAGGAATCAAGGGGGGCAGCGCGCAGCCGGCTCCCAAGCCCCCGTCCGTCGGTCACTTCGGTCCGGGTACCGGGATCGACGGCGGGCCGACCACTCTTCCCGCGATCTCGGGGAGTACACAGTCCCCCAACCCCGCAACGCCGAGCAGTCCCACCGGTGTCGGTCACGGTGGTGGGCCTCTCACCACCACCGGTGGTGGACCACTGGGGGGCGGAACGGACGGACGCCCGGTCAACAGTCCGGGCAAGGGCGAGGCGCAAGGCAAAGTCGGGGCGCAGGGCAAGGACGGGACTCCGGGCAAGGGCCCGTTCGGTAGGACGAACGCGCCCGGCGAGGCTGTGGCCCGTGGTGGCCGGGCATTCGGAACCGGTGAGGTGCACGAGGGCGGTTTCGGCACAGGAGGCCGGGCTGCCGCAGGATCCCGCCCCGGAGGCAGCCTGCCGGGGCGGGCCGGAGCCATCATCGGCGAAGGTGCACGATCGGTTGGCGGACCGGGGGCGAAGCAGTCCTTCACCGAAGGCGGGTCCGGGATCGGCGCCCGAAACAGGGCGGCCAGGGGCGAACCGGTCGGGAGTTCAGCGGGGGGCATAAGGCCGGGGATTCCGCTCGGCGACACCCAACGACGCAAGAACGACAAGGACAAGGGCGGCAAGCGCCCCGACTACCTCGTCGAGGACGAGGAAACCTGGGCGTCGGACAAGCCGAGCAATCCGAACGTGGTGGAATGAGCCCTGTCCGCGGGGACAAGCTGGATGACCGGTCGTCCCGCAGGTCGATGGCCTGCGGGACGCTTCGCTGAGTGGGGTGACCAGGCTTGACGAGCAGTCGAGTAGGGCGTGGGGCGGCCGTGCTTGCTGCTGGAGCCCTTGTGTGGGGGACAGCGGCCGCCCCGGCGGCCGCGGATCAGATCCGGGACGCACAATGGCCGCTGAAGAAGTACCAGGCAGAGGCGAAGATCTGGCCCATAAGCCAGGGTGACGGCATCGTCGTCGCGGTCGTCGACAGTGGTGTCAAGGATGACCACCAGGATCTCACCGGGCAGGTGCTGCCCGGCGCCGACTTCTCGGGCGGGAAGACGGACGGCCGAGTGGACACCAATGGCCATGGGACCGGTATGGCGAGTCTGATCGCCGGCGTCGGGCACGGCTCCCAGGCGGGGATCGAGGGTCTGGCGCCGAAGGCGAAGATCCTTCCGGTCAAGATCAGAAGTGATGGGGAGTCGCCGGAGCTCCAGCAGTCGGACATCGCGCTGGCCATCGGATTCGCGGTGGATCACGGGGCGAAGGTCATCAACATGTCGGTCGGGTTTGCACGACTCGACGCTCAGGCGCGTTCCGCGATCAGCTACGCCGTTTCCAAGGACGTCGTCCTCGTGGCGGCCACTGGGAACAGCGGGGACAAGGCCACACCGGTCGAGTACCCGGCAGCCTTCCCAGGGGTGGTCGCGGTGGCGGCGGTCGATGAACAGGGCAAGGTGTGGGAGAAGTCGACGTTCGGCCCTGAGACCACGCTGGCCGCGCCAGGTGTGGAGGTCTACCACGCTGCGGCCAAGTCGACATCGGCGTACGGGATCGGCCAGGGTACGTCCGGAGCCACCGCCTACGTCTCCGCCACCGCTGCGTTGATCCGCTCCAAGTACCCCGCGCTTTCCGCCGGGCAGGTCATCAATCGGATGATCAAGAGCGCGACTCCGCCGGCGGACGGTTCGGCGGTGCCCGATGCCCACTACGGGTACGGGATCGTCGACCCGGCCAAGGCGCTGGCGCCGAACGCCGCGGTGGACGGCGGGCCGACGGCGAACCCGTTGCTCGGTCGGGCGGAGTCGCAGGGGGCTCCGCCGGGCTCCGCGGCGGAGCCCACCGACGACGCCTCCGCGCCGCCGATGGCGGCGCCGGTGGCCGGGGAGGGCGGGAACGCGGGGATCACGTACACCCTGCTCGGGGCCGGGGGTCTGCTGGTGCTGGTGGTCGCCGGGGTGGGGGCGGGGCTGGCGGTGCGGGCGCGGAAGCGGCGGCGGGCCGCCGCGGCGGGTGCGTACCCGTACCCGCCGGGGTACGGCCCTCCGCCGCAGCAGCCGCCCTACCGGTGAGCCGCCCGAGCCGGTCGAGCCGCCCGCGCACGGGCGGTCCTCAGAGCCGGCGGTGCATGATGTGCAGGCCGACGTAGCCCTTCCGCGGGTGGTGGAAGGCTTCGGGGACGGTGGTGAGGATGTCGAAGCCGAGGGATTCCCAGAGGGCCACCGCGCGGTGGTTGGTCTCCACGACGGCGTTGAACTGCATCGCGCGGTAGCCGTCGGCGCGGGCCTGGTCGAGCACGTGGGTGCAGAGGGCGCGGGCGACGCCCCGGCCGGAGTGGCGGGGGTCGACCATGAAGCCCGCGTTGGCGACGTGGGCGCCGCCGCCGGACTGGTTGGGGTGGCTCTCGGCGGTGCCCAGGACGGTGCCGTCCTCGTCGACGGCGACGAAGGTGCGGCCGGGGGCGGGCTTGAACCAGAGCGCGCGGGCCCGGTCCTCGCCGGTGTCGCGGTCCCAGCTGTAGGTCTCGCCGGCGGCGACGATCTCACGGAGGAAGGGCCAGATGGCCGGCCAGTCGGCGGGGGTGGCTTCGCGGATGAGCATGGTGCCCAGCATGGACCGGAGCGCCCCGCTCCGGCCAGGGACTTTCGGTCGGCAAGGGCCCCGGCAACGCGCCCCCGGCCCCCGGCTACGCGGCGACGGCGATCTGCTCGCGGTGGTGTGCCGGTGCGGCGGCCTCGTCGACCACGGCCACCGCGAGGTCGGCCTGGGCGATCCGCTCGCCGAGGACCTGCGGGCCGCCGACCCGGTAGTGGCCGGTGCCGGGCGCGGTGCGGTCGAGGTCGAGGGGCGGGGTGACGACGACCCAGTCCAGCGCGGCGGCGGACTCCCGCAGCAGGTCGAGCGCGGTGTAGTGGCCGAGCGAGAAGGCGCGGTAGGCCTCGGGGAAGGCGGGGTCGTCGTGGACGGCGATGCCGGGCGCGGTCTCCAGCGTGGTCGCGACGCCGACGTGGACCAGCCGGTGGACCTCGGCCGCGGCGAGGCCGGCCACCAGGGCGTCGGTGGCCTCCCGGTAGAACCGGGCGGAGGGCACGTCGGGGGTGTAGACGGTGCTGACGGCGGCGGTGTGCCCGAGGGCCGCGGCGGCGACGGCGGCCTCGTCGGTGATGTCGCAGCGGACCAGGGCGGCGCCGGTGTCCGCGAGGTCGCGGTGGCGCTCGGGGTCGCGGACGGCGGCGGTGACGGTCAGCCCGCGCCGCCGGGCCTCGGCGACCACGGCGCGGCCGACCTGCCCGCCCGCGCCGAACACGATCAGGTCCGTGCCGTCCTGCTTGCCGGTGCTGCTCATGGCGGTCTCCGTCCGCTCGTCGGGGGCGCTGTCGCCCGCCGTCGCCGTGACGGTAGACCGGGGGGTGCCGGTTACTTCAACGGTACCGGCGGGGGCCCGGTCGGACGCCTCGTCGGCTACCGTCGGGGCCATGACGCCGACCGCGACCGAACCGCTGCCACCGGACTTCTTCGACCCGGACTGCCCGGTGCGGACGGTTCCGGTGCTGGGCGGCAAGAAGTGGACCTGGAAGATCATGCGCTGTCTGGAGGGCGGCCCGCGCCGCTTCTCCGAGTTGCGGGTGCCGCTGGTCGGCATCACCTCGAAGGTGCTGGCCGAGTCGCTGCGCGCGATGGAGTACGACGGCGTGGTGAGCCGCACCGAGTACGACGAGAACCCGCCGCGGGTGGAGTACGCGCTGACGCCGCTCGGCCACACGCTGCTGGGGCCGATGGACGCGGTCTGCGCCTGGAGCCGCCAGAACCTGGCGAACCTGCTGGAGGCGCGGGAGGCCTACGAGCGGGACGAGGACGCGCGGGCGGGCCGCTCCCGCTGAGCCGGGCACGGCGGACCGGCCCGCGCGCCGACGCCGGGCCTGGCAGTATTTCGGCGGCCGCTGGCGTTCGGACCGCTGGTGGGAGCGGCCGGGCCGCGGCCATCCTGGACGCATGACCAGTCCTGAGAACGCCGCCGCCGTCCCCACCCCGAACACCGCCGTCCACCCCGCCGACCCCGCCGACCCCGCCGACCCCGCCGACCTCACCGACCTCACCGGCCTCACCGACCCCGCCGACGGCATCGTCCCCGACACCAAGGACTGGACCTGGGTGCTGGAACGGGCCTGCCCGGACTGCGGCCTGGACTCCGCGGCCGTGGACCGCGCGTCCGTCCCCGGGCTGATCCGGGCCAACGCGGACGCCTGGGTGGCCGTCCTGGCGGGCGACGAGGACGCCCTGCGCCGCCGGCCCCGGCCGGAGATCTGGTCGGACCTGGAGTACGCCTGCCACGTGCGGGACGTCTTCCGGCTGTTCCACGTCCGGCTGAACCTCATGCTCGACCAGGACGGCCCGGACTTCCCGAACTGGGACCAGGACGAGACGGCCGTCGCCGAGCGCTACGGGGAGCAGCGGCCGTCGGCCGTCGCGGCGGATCTGGCCGGGGCCGGGCGGATCCTGGCGGACGCCTTCGAGCGGGTCGAGGGCGAGCAGTGGCAGCGCACCGGCAACCGCAGCGACGGTGCGCGCTTCACGGTGGAGTCGTTCTCCCGCTACCTGGTCCACGACCCGGTCCACCACCTGTACGACGTGACGGGCGAACGGGTCTGATCCACCGGGTGCGGGCCGGGCGCGCGGGGGCGCCGGGGTGGCGCGAGGGCTTCGCCGGGGTCACCAGCCGGAGGCCTCGCGCAGCATGGTGCGGCGGAGTCGGCCGGCCACGCTGGCGGTGTCGGTGCCGATGACATCGGCGATCTCGGGTGCGGCGAGGCCGACGACGTAGTGCAGGATCGCCAGGTCGTCGTCGGCGGGGTGGTGGGGCCGGGCCGGCGGTCCCGCCTGTCGGGTGTGGTCGCTGACGGTGCCGCGCAGGATCTGCCAGGCGTGCGCGGTGGGGTTGGAGCTGCCCAGCAACTCGCGCCAGTGGACGGCGATTTCGGCGAAGGCCTGTTGGACGGCGCCGGCCGCCGCGGTCTGGTCCGGCAGCCACACCCGGGCGTAGCTGAGGTACCGCGGTCGGTGCAGCTCGCAGAACGCCGCGAACTCCAGCGGTACGGCAGGCGGTTCGCCGGGCCCCGGGGGAGGCTCGGCGGTGCTGTCATGACGGTTGGTCATCTCGGCTTCTCGGCAAGTGAGATGGGCTTCTGACGGTCGATCATCTGTGCTCACTCTACGGTAGGCGCTCGGTGCGCTGGGTTACCAATCGGATTGAATGCCCGGAAGGCACCGTCGCTCGGCCGGTTCCGGCGGTGGCCGGAGGTGGGCGGGTGGGCGGCGGGGTGGCGCGGGGCCGGTGGTGGAGTGGGGCACAGCGGTTCCGCAGGCGCGGATGTGAGGGCGTCGTGGCCGGTCAGCGGAGTGGGACCGCGGGTTCGCGGGGCAGTTGATGAGCCACCGTAGGCGGTTCGGCGGCTCACGTCCACGCCCTCGGCGTGAAGCCGCGCCCGCGCTACCGGTCGCGCGCGCGGAGGGTCGGAGCAGGTGTTCGGACGGTCCCGGGGGTGGGTCCGCGGAGCGGCCGGTGCGCCCGCGCCGCCGGGGTCGCCGCCGGGGCCGCCGCCGGGCGGGAGCCGGGCCGGTGGGCCGGTGGGCCGGGCGGGGTCGGCGCGGGGGTCGGCCGGGTGGGCCGGGTCCGTGCGGGCCGGGGTCGGGCCCGCGGCGGAGTGGTCGAGACGGCAGGGCGGGCGGTCCGGCCCCCTCCGGCCGCCCCGGTCCGTGTCGGTCGCGCCCGGCCGCCCGGTGGGTGGGCGACTGCGCGGCGCGGGGTGTCCCGTCTGGTGGAGCGTCAGCCGATCTGCCGGGCTTCCGCGGAAGTGATCCGGTCGTCGGCCGCGGTGGCCCGTTCGAGCTGGGCGGGGAAGGCGTCGACGGCCCGCCGCCGGGCCAGCTCGGCCGCCGCTGCCGCTGCTGCCGCGGCAGCCCCCGCGGCGTGCACGACGGCGGTCCCGTCCGGCCCGGTGGTGCCGTCGATCCGTCGTTCGCGGCCGACGGCGGTGCGGGCGGCCTGGTCCTCGGCCGCCTGTCTCGCGGCGAGGTAGGCCTGGACGGCGGCCATCCCGTACACGGGCTGGATCAGCTGGTGCCCCTTGAAGAAGGGCCTGGCCGGGGCGAACCCGGCCGCGACCACGAGGTCGCGGATCTCGGCTATCTCCGCCTCGCTGCGGGCGGTGAAGCGAACCTCCCAGCCTTTTTTGTACGTATGGCCCTGTTCGCCGCTGCGGCGGGCCGGGTCCGGCCGGCGGACGTATCCGGGCAGGCGGCCAAGGCGGAGCTGGGCCGCGCGGAGGCCGGCGGTCTCGTCACGTGACATGCACCAAGGGTAGGCAATCCGGCGGGCGGGAGTGACTTCCGGAGGCGCTTCGGCGTATGCCCTTGGTCACTCACGGTCAGACACCCTGGTCGCCGCTCGACTTCGATCAATGATGACAAGCATATGATCACCCATTACGCCGAATGAGTGAGGGTATGAGGACTTTAGTGCGGACTGGTCCCGGTTTCGCGACGGTTGGGTAACAGTGCGTCAGGTGGCCGATGGTCGGTCCGGGCTGTTGGGGATGGTGTCGGCATGAGCTACCGGATTCCCTCGCCGCCACCTTCCCTGGAGGAACTGGCGAAGCGTCAGCAGAACGTCATCACCGCCAGCCAGTTGCGCGCCCGGGGCGTGCCGGCCCGGGTGGTCACCGAGCACTGCCGCCGCGGCGGCCCCTGGCAGCGGCTGCTGCCCAGGGTCTACCTCCTGCAGTCCGGCGAGCCGACCCCGGAGCAGCGGATGTGGGCGGCCCTGCTCTACGCCGCGCAGAACGGGCGGGAGGAGGGCCGCCGGGAGGGCGCCGTGATCACCGGCACGGCCGCGCTCGCGCTCTACGGCTTCGCCGCCGTGCCGCGGCTGCCCGCCGTCACCGGGGTGGACGTCCTGGTGCCCCGCCAGCGCCGGCTGAAGGACGCCGGTGAGGTCCGGATCCGGCGCACCGAACGGGAGTTGGTGGCCAGTTCGGTGCACGGCCTGGCCTGTGCCCCGGTCGCCCGGGCGGTCGCCGACGCGCTGCGCGAGTGGACGGCCGAGGGCGCCGCGCCGGAGTTCGGCGAGGGCGTCGCGCTACCGGTCCGCGCGGTGCTGCGGGAGGCCGTGGAGCGCCCCGACATCCGGTGCACCGTCCGGGAGCTGGCCGCCGAGCTGACCGAGTCCGGGCTGGCCGCCGACCTGCGGGTGCGGGCCGCGCTGGACGAGCTGCTGGCCGCCGAGCGGGACGCGGTGCTGGAGCGGCTCGGCGCCCTGGTGGACGAGTGGCTGCTGCCCGCCCCGCTGACCGGCCCCGAGCTGCGGATGCGCGGCGGCACCTACATCGCCGTCCCGGACCTCTACTGGCCGAAGGCGGGGGTGGCGGTGGAGGTCGACTCGGACCTGCGCTGCGTCAGCGAGGGGGAGGCCGCCTGGGTGCGCGGCGGCCAGCACCGGATGGAGTACCTCGGGGTCCGGCTGGTCCACGTCTCCGGGGTGCGGCTGGCCGCCGAGCCGGACGCGGTCGGCGCCGAGCTGCGCGAGGCCTTCCGGCTCGGCGGCACCGACGTGGTGGAGCTGCTGGTCACCGAGCGCTGAGCCGGCGCCGGCCCGGGGCTCAGCCCCGCACCATCGGCGCCCCGATCAGTTCGACCCCGGCCGCCCGCAGCTCCTCCAGCGCGGCGGCGGTGGTCCCCGGCGCCACACCGGCCGTCAGGTCCAGCAGGACGCGGGTGGCGAAGCCCGCCCGGACGGCGTCCAGCGCGGTGGCCCTGACGCAGTGGTCGGTGGCCAGCCCGACCACGTCGACCTCGGTGACCTGGCGCTCGCGCAGCCACTCGATCGGGCCGCGGTTGTTCTCGTCGACGCCCTCGAAACCGCTGTACGCCGCCGCGTAGGCGCCCTTGTCGAAGACCGCCTCGATCGCGCCGGAGGTGACGGAGGGCGCGAAGTTGGGGTGGAAGCCGACGCCCTCGGTGCCCGCCACGCAGTGCACCGGCCAGCTGTTGACGTAGTCCGGGTGGTCGGAGAAGTGGTCGCCCGGATCGATGTGGTTGTCGCGGGTGGCGAGCACGTGCTGGTAGCCGGCGGGTGACTCGGCGATCAGGTCGGTGATCGCGGCGGCCACCTCGGCCCCGCCGGCGACGGCCAGGCTGCCGCCCTCGCAGAAGTCGTTCTGCACGTCGACGACGATCAGTGCCCGGTGCATGGCTTGCATCCTCGGTTGTGTGGTGGGGGCGGTGCGCTGGTTCTCCGCGCGTCCGTTGGGAACTCTACGGTCGACTGTAGGCAGTGGCACCCGGGGGCGGAAGGCCCGGGGAGCACCCGGGCCCCGCGCCCCCGGCCCGGCGGGCCCCCGCCTCCGGCGGTCAGACGATCAGTTCGGTCGGCAGGACCGGGTCGCCCTTGGACAGTTGGGTGGCCGACAGCGGCAGCCCCGCCCGGGCCCGGACGTGCCGCTCGCGCGCCGCGGTCAGCGGCTCCCGGCCGACCACCTCGCCGGCCCGCACCAGCGGCACGTGCAGGAGGTGCGGCTCCAGCTCGGCCGGGATCGGCCCGGTGCCGACCACCTCGGCCTCCGCGACGCCGTCCTGGTCGGGCCGGCGGGCCGCCCACTTGCGGCCGCCGACGCTGGTCTTGCCGCCCGCCGCGCGCTTGGCGACCGGCACCAGCGGGCCCTGCGGCACCTCGGCGCGGGCGACCAGCTTGTAGACCATCGCGCAGGTCGGGTGGCCGCTGCCGGTGACCAGACTGGTGCCGACGCCGTAGCCGTCCACCGGGGCGGCGGCCAGCGCGGCGATCGCGTACTCGTCCAGGTCCGAGGTGACGATGATCCTTGTCTTGTGGGCGCCGAGCTCGTCCAGCTGGCGGCGGACCCGGTGGGCCAGCAGCGTGAGGTCGCCGGAGTCGATCCGCACCGCGCCGAGCTCGGGGCCGGCCACCTCGACAGCGGTGCGGACGGCCTCGCGCAGGTCGAAGGTGTCGACCAGCAGGGTGGTGCCCCGGCCCATCGAGGCGATCTGCGCCTGGAACGCGTCCCGCTCGCTGTCGTGCACCAGGGTGAAGGCGTGGGCGGCGGTGCCGGTGGTCGGGATGTCGTAGGTGAAGCCGGCCTCCAGGTCGGAGGTGGCGGCGAAGCCGGCCACGTACGCGGCGCGGGCGGCGGCCACGGCGGCCTGCTCGTGGGCGCGCCGGGCGCCCATCTCGATGCACGGGCGCCCGCCGGCGGCGGCGGTCATCCGGGAGGCGGCGGCGGCGATCGCCGAGTCGTGGTTGAGGATCGAGAGGATCACCGTCTCCAGGATCACCCCCTCGGCGAAGCTGCCCTCGACGGTGAGCAGCGGCGAACCGGGGAAGTAGACCTCGCCCTCCGGGTAGCCGTGGATGTCGCCGGTGAACCGGTAGTCGGCCAGGAAGCGCAGGGTGTCGTCCTCGACCACGCCCTGGCCGGCCAGCCAGTCGAGCTGCGCGCTGGTGAAGCGGAAGTTCTCGACGGCGTCCAGGACCCGCCCGGTGCCGGCCATCACGCCGTAGCGGCGGCCGCTCGGCAGGCGGCGGGTGAACACCTCGAAGACGGAGCGGCGGTGCGCGGCTCCGCTGCGCAGGGCGGCCTGCAACATGGTGAGCTCGTAGCGGTCGGTGAGGAGCGCGGTCGAACCGGCCGCGCGCACTGAAGTGGCGTCCATGGGGATGATGCTACTACCACTTAGCGTCAGTTTGACGATTTCTCGTCGGAGGCGTCGCGGCGCCCCGGGCCGGAATCGCCCGGAGGTCCCCCGGATGGCAGCATGGGGGCTGAAGGGGTATGTGCGGGAAGAACGGCGAGGAGGACCCAGCGTTGAGTGTCGCGCCCGTGGAGATCGAGCGCCCGGAGGTCGAAGGCCTACCGGTGGCGGAGCCGGACACGCCCTGGGTGACCATCGTGCACAACGACCCGGTCAACCTGATGAGCTACGTCCAGTACGTGTTCCAGGCCTACTTCGGCTACCCGAAGGACAAGGCCCGGAAGCTCATGATGGAGGTGCACAGCAAGGGCCGGGCGGTGGTCTCCAGCGGATCCCGCGAGGAGATGGAGCGCGATGTGCAGGCGATGCACGGCTACGGCCTCTGGGCCACGCTGCAGCACGACTGACCCGCGAACCGCGCCCCGCACCCCACCGAAGACGACGAAGACGGGCTGACCGATACAGATGGCTGGGTTGTTCGAGAGTGCCGGCGGCGGGAGCGCGGCGATCGCGCTGGACGAGCTGGAGGCCTCCATCCTGCGCTCCCTGGAGGTGCAGATGCTGGAGCTGATCGGACCGGGCCCGGGCGGGGACACGAGCGACCCGCTCGCCGCGCTGTTCGCCGAGGGCCCGAGCGAGGCCCCCGCCGACCCGGCGCTGGCCCGGCTCTTCCCCGATGCCTACGGCGACCCGGAGAAGCCGGACGACGCCGAGACCAGGGAGGCCGCCCGGGAGTTCCGCCGCTACACCGAGCTGGACCTGCGCGCCCGCAAGCGCGAGGACGCGCTGCAGGTGGTCCGCGCGCTGGACGGGCTCGGCGGCGAGGGCGGCGTGCTCAAGCTGGCCGCCGCCGACGGCCTGCGCTGGCTGGGCGCGCTCAACGACCTGCGGCTGACCCTGGGCGTGCGGCTGGAGGTCGCGGAGGAGGACGAGCAGGGCCTGTACGACCTGCCGGACACCGACGAGCGCAAGCCGCTGGTGATGGCCTACCTGTGGCTGGGCGCCCTGCAGGAGTCGCTGCTGGAGGCGATCGCGGACTGAATCCTGCCCCGCTCCCGGGCCGCCGTGACCCCCCGTCCAGCATGCGGACGGGGGGTCACGGCTTTTCCGTTCAAAACGGGCGAAATCATATGAGGACATGCTCAAATATCGCTCAGATGAACACCGCTATCCGGAACCTGCGTGGTACGACTGCTCCACCCCACGAGACCCACCCAGGACGGTGCACCATGGCCGAGCAGATCTACGACGAAGTGGTCGACACCAAACCGGACGAGGAGGGCTACGAGCGGGGTCTGGGCAGTCGACAGATCCAGATGATCGCCATCGGCGGCGCCATCGGCACCGGGCTCTTCCTCGGCGCCGGCACCGCGATCTCCAAGTCCGGACCGAGCCTGATCCTCTCCTACGCCGTCGCCGGCGTGGCGATCTTCGTGATCATGCGGGCCCTCGGCGAACTGCTCACCTACCGCCCGGTCTCCGGCAGCTTCGCCGAGTACGCCCGGGAGTTCCTCGGCCCCTTCGCCGGCTTCGTGACCGGCTGGACGTACTGGCTGTTCTGGGTGGTCACCGGCATGGCGGAGACCACCGCCGCGGCCGTCTACGTGAAGTTCTGGGCGCCCGACATCCCGCAGTGGCTCAGCGCGCTCACCTTCCTGGTCATCCTCTACGGGGCCAACCTGATCTCGGTGAAGCTGTTCGGCGAGATCGAGTTCTGGTTCTCGATGGTCAAGGTCACCGCCATCATCGGCATGATCCTGATCGGCATCGGCGTGCTCACCCTCGGCTTCAGCGACGCCGGTGACACCGCGTCGATCACCAACCTGTGGGACGACGGCGGCTTCTTCCCCAAGGGGATCGGCGCCACCGTGATGACGCTGCAGATCGTCATGTTCGCCTACCTCGGCGTCGAACTGGTCGGCGTCACCGCCGGCGAGAGCGAGAACCCGCAGAAGACCCTGCCGCGCGCCATCAACACGCTGCCCTGGCGGATCGCGCTCTTCTACATCGGCGCCCTGGTGATCATCCTCTCGCTCGTGCCGTGGACCGAATTCCAGCCCGGCGTCAGCCCGTTCGTCGCCGCCTTCGGCAAGATCGGCATCCCCGCCGCGGCCGGCATCATCAACTTCGTGGTGCTCACCGCCGCGCTCTCCTCCTGCAACTCCGGCATGTACTCCACCGGCCGGATGCTGCGCGACCTCGCCCTGCGCGGTCAGGCCCCCGGGCGGCTCACCAAGCTCAACTCCCACCGCAGCCCCGCCGTCGCGATCACCCTCTCCAGCATGCTGATGGGCGTCGGCGTGGTGCTCAACTACCTCGTCCCGGCCAAGGCGTTCGAGTACATCACCTCGGTGGCCACCGTCTGCGGCCTCTGGACCTGGGCGATGATCCTGATCTGCCAGATCCGCTACCGGAAGGCCTGGAGGGGCGGGCACCTGCCGCCGCCGAGCTTCAAGGCCCCCGGCGGCCTCTGGAGCAGCTGGGCCGCGCTCGCCTTCCTCGCCCTGGTGGTCGTGCTGATCGCGATCGACAAGGACAGCCGGATCTCGCTGTACGTCTTCCCCGGCTGGGCCGTCCTGCTCGTCGTCGGCTACCAGGTGCTCAAGCGCCGCAGCCCGCAGGCCGTCCACGCCGTCGCCCACGACCACCTGCACGCCCGCAACGGCGCGGGCGACACCCACTGAGACGCCCGCCGGCCGCGCCGTGGACGCCCCGGCGGACACCCGCCGGGGCGTGGCTATCCTGACCGCATGCTGACCATCACCCGAGAACTGCGCGACGCCATCGTCGCCCACGCCCGCGCCGACCACCCGGACGAGGCCTGTGGCGTGGTCGCCGGACCGGCCGGCAGCGGACGGCCCGAGCGGTTCGTCCCGATGCTCAACGCCGCCCGCTCGCCCACCTTCTACGAGTTCGACTCGGGCGACCTGCTGAAGCTCTACCGCGAGATGGACGACCGGGACGAGGAGCCCGTGATCGTCTACCACTCGCACACCGCGACCGAGGCCTACCCGTCGCGCACCGACGTGAGCTACGCCTCCGAGCCGTTCGCCCACTACGTCCTGGTCTCCACCGCCGACGGCAACGGCCCGGACGACCCGTACCAGTTCCGCTCGTTCCGCATCGTGGACGGCGCGATCACAGAAGAAGACGTCCAGGTCGTCGAGGCCTACCAGCCCTGACCCGCACCCCCCTGGGCGCGGCCCGCCACCGTCCGGGAGACGGCGGCGGGCCCGTGTCGTCTCAGCAGCAGAAACGGAAACATCCGGATCCCGAGACGGGCATGTCGGAGCGAGCCCGGGAATCTATACGATGAGCCCATGCGTTCCGTCGATGTGAGCACCCAGGCCCCGGGCACCCGCCTCGTGGCGCGCCTGCACGTCGACCTGTGCCGGCTCGCCAGTGCGATCTGTCCCGGCACGCCGGCGCGCTCGCGCTGAGCCGCCCGACCGGGCCCGCCGCACGCCCTGCGCACCGGGCCCGACCCGCCCTGCCGCGACCGCTGCGGCCCACCCACCTCACGACCCGCACAGGAGCGCACCCATGGCCATCGAGGTCCGCATCCCGACCATCCTCCGCACCTACACCGACGGCGCCAAGGCCGTCGAGGGCACCGGCAGCAACCTCGGGGAACTCTTCCAGGACCTCGACGCCCGCCACCCGGGCATCGCCGCCCGCCTGCTGGACGGCGGCGAGCTGCGCCGCTTCGTCAACGTCTACCTCAACGACGAGGACGTCCGCTTCCTGGAGGGCATCTCCACCGCCCTCGCCGACGGCGACAGCGTCACCATCCTGCCCGCCGTGGCCGGCGGCGCCCGCTGACCTCCGGCCCTCCCGCCCGCCGGCCGCGCGGGCGGGAGGGCCGCCGCACCCGACCCTCACCGCCGTTGCCGGAGGCACCCCTTGCGTTACGACAGCCCGCTCGAAGCCGTCGGCAACACCCCGCTGGTCCGCCTGCCCCGACTCTCCGCCGCCGTCCCCGGCAACACCGACGGCCTGGTCACCCTCTGGGCCAAGCTGGAGGACCGCAACCCCACCGGCTCCATCAAGGACCGCCCGGCGCTGCACATGATCGAGCGCGCCGAGGCCGCCGGGCTGCTCACCCCCGGCTGCACCATCCTGGAGCCCACCAGCGGCAACACCGGCATCTCGCTCGCCATGGCCGCCAAGCTCAAGGGCTACCGGATGGTCTGCGTGATGCCCGAGAACACCAGCGAGGAACGCCGCGAACTGCTGCGCATGTGGGGCGCCGAGATCATCCCCTCACCGGCCGCCGGCGGCTCCAACACCGCGGTGCGGATCGCCAAGGAGATCGCCGCCGAGCACCCCGACTGGGTGATGCTCTACCAGTACGGCAACCCCGACAACGCCGGCGCCCACTACACCACCACCGGCCCCGAGATCCTCGCCGACCTGCCCTCCGTCACCCACTTCGTGGCCGGCCTCGGCACCACCGGCACCCTGATGGGCGTCGGCCGGTTCCTGCGCGAGAAGGTGCCCGGCGTGCGGATCGTCGCCGCCGAACCCCGCTACGACGACCTGGTCTACGGCCTGCGCAACCTCGACGAGGGCTTCGTCCCCGAGCTGTACGACGCCGAGGTGCTCACCACCCGCTTCTCGGTCGGCTCCGCCGACGCCGTCCGCCGCACCCGCGAACTCCTCCAGCAGGAGGGCATCTTCGCCGGCGTCTCCACCGGCGCCATCCTGCACGCCGCCATCGGCGTCGGCCGCAAGGCCGCCCTGGCCGCCGAGCGGGCCGACATCGTCTTCGTCGTCGCCGACGGAGGCTGGAAGTACCTCTCCACCGGCATCTACACCGCCGAGTCGACCGAGGCCGCGGTCGAGGCGCTCCAGGGCCAGCTCTGGGCCTGACGGCCCCGGCCGCTCAGGAGGAGAGGGCGCGCTGCGCGCGGGCCCAGATCTGCCGGTCCACCACGCCGGCCCGGCGGCGGAACGCCGAGAGCGGCACCTCGCGCAGCTCGTCGGTCTCCAGCCAGCTGGTCCGCCCCTGACGGTCGCCCACCGAGCCGGGCGGCAGCGGCAGCACGCCCGGCCGCTCCGCGTGGTGCTTGCTGGTGATCTTCGCGACGGTCGCGGTACGCCCGCTCACCCGCAGCACCAGGCAGGGGCGGTCCTTCGCCCCGGGGCCGTCCTCGAACGGCACCTCGGCCCACCAGATCTCCTGCGGCGCCGGGCCCGGGCGGCCCTTCGCCGGACGCCGCCCCGGCTCCGGCCGGGCCGGAGCCGACGCGCCGCGCGCCCGCCGGACCAGCACCGACACGACGAAGGCCAGGACGGCGACACCCGCCACGGCCAGGAGCACCCAGAAGCCAGTCATGCGCCAGACCGTACCCGGCACGCGCCCGCCCCCACCACCGTGACGGCTGTGACAGTCGGGCATTTGTCCGTTCCCTGCTCCCGGTTCGTCACGGAATGACCACGGAGTCCGTTCTGCGCTCGAGCCCGCCCCCGCGCCCGGAAAGCTGATCACGCACGTCCCCCTGCATCCGGAGGTGACCCGTGAGCCGCAGCACCGACCTGTGGTCCTACGCCGAGATCGCCCGCCACATCAACGTCCAGCCGGAGACCGTCCGCAACTACCGCCGACACGGCCTGCTCCCCGACCCCGACGTCATCGACGGCGGCGGACACCCCCGCTGGCACCCCGACACGATCAAGGCCTGGGCCCGCCGGCGCCCCGGCCACCGCTGAACCACCGCACCGCCCCCGCCCCCCGGCGTTCTGGTGATTCCAGCCACAGCGCGGCACGGAGACGGGGGCAAAGTGCCCCTCCGCCCTTACTCTCGACACGCGAACGCAGTGCTACCCGCCGGTTCACCGGCGGGTACTGCCATTGACCAGCAGCAGCCAGGACGTGTCGGGGCGGAGGGGCTCGGATGAAACTGACCGTGGTGGGGTGCTCGGGGAGCTTCCCGTCCGCCGACTCGCCGTGCTCCAGCTACCTCGTGGAGGCCGACGGCTACCGCGTGGTGCTCGACCTCGGCAACGGCGCCCTCGGCGCCCTGCAGAAGTACGTCAGCCTCTACGAGGTCGACGCCGTCCTGCTCAGCCACCTGCACGCCGACCACTGCGTCGACCTCTGCGCCTACTGGGTCGCCCGCAACTACCGGGCCGAGGGCTGCCCCGACCCGATGCCCGTCTACGGACCGGCCGGCACCGCCGAGCGGATGGCCCGCGCCTACGACATGCCCGAGAACCCCGGCATGAAGGAGGTCTTCGACTTCCGCACCCTCACCCCCGGAGCCTTCGACCTCGGCCCGTTCCGGATCGAGGTCGCCCAGGTCAACCACCCCGTCGATGCCTTCGCCTTCCGGCTCGAACACGCCGGCCGCAGCCTCGTCTACTCCGGCGACACCGGGGAGAGCGCCGCACTCGTCGAACTCGCCCGCGACAGCGACCTCTTCCTCTGCGAAGCCGCCTACATCGACGGCCGCGACACCTACCGGGCCGTCCACCTCAACGGCCGCGAGGCCGGCGAACACGCCACCGCCGCCCGCGCCCGCCGCCTCGTCCTCACCCACATCCCGCCGTGGACCGACGCCGAACACAACCGCCGGGACGCCGCCGCCGCCTTCACCGGCCCCGTCGACGTCGCCCGGGCCGGCGCCGTCTACGAGCTCTGAACGCTCAGCCCACCGGCGTCAGCCAGTGCCGGTAGCGCGGATCGGCACCCGAGACCGCCGCCTCGTACGCCGCCCGCAACCGCCCGGTGACCGGACCGGGCGCGGCGGGCAGCTCCCGGTCGTCCAGCGAGCGCACCGGCACCACCCCGGCCGCCGTCCCGCACAGGAACACCTCGTCCGCCGCGTACAGGTCCGAGCGCAGCAGACCCTCCACCCGGGCCGGCACCCCCAGCCCGGCGGCCAGCTCCAGCACCGTGTCCTGGGTGATCCCCTCCAGCGCCCCCGCACTCGCCGGCGGCGTCCGCAGCACCCCGTCGCGCACCACGAACACGTTCTCGCCGGTGCACTCGCTCACCGAACCGTCCGACCCCAGCAGCAGCGCCTCGTCGTACCCGGCGTCGGTCGCCTCCCGGCGGGCCAGCACCGAGTTCAGGTACGGCCCCGTCGCCTTCGCCGCCGGCGGCACCGCGTTCGGGTCGTTCCGCCGCCAACTGCTCGTCTTCACCCTGATCCCGCCACCCCCGTCCGGCAGCTGCGAGTGCCACTCCCAACTCGCGATCGCCGTCGTGGTGGGGGAGGAGCGCATGTCCAGGCCCATCGAGCCGTACCCCAGGAACGCGAAGTGCCGCAGATAGCACGACCGGTGCCCGTTCACCCGCACCAGCTCGACCGTCGCCCTGGCCAGATCCTCCACACCGTACGGGAGTTCCATCCGCAGCATGCGCGCACTGCGCTCCAGCCGGCGCAGGTGCTCGGGCAGCCGGAACACCGCCGGGCCGTCCGCCGTCGCGAACACCCGGGTACCCTCCAACACCCCCGTGCCGTAGTGCAGGCCGTGCGTCAGCACATGCGTCCGCGCCTGCTGCCAGGGCACCAGCGCGCCGTCCAACCAGATCGTCGAAGCCTCGGGAAGAGCCATGCGGCCCATCCTGACCACCGCCGCGCCGCAGGTCAGCCACCCCGGCCCGGCCGGAACCGGACATGACCGGGACCGGAACCGAACGGCCGTCTCGCTCCTCGGAAACCCCGCCCCGCCCGCGCCCGGCCTCACTACGCTGCGCCGATGGAGCCCACCGAGAACGCGGGGAGCCCCGCCGAGAGCGACGCCACCCGCCTCTACGCCCGCCTGCTCGCCGAACCCGGGCACCCGCCCGCCGCCCTCGGCCCCGACTGGGACGAGCGCCGCCTGGCCGCCGCCACCGCCGAACTCCGCACCCTCGGCCTGCTCCAGCCCACCGCCGCCCGGGCCGGCGGGCACGCCGCCGTCTCCGTCGACACCGCCGTCCGCCAACTCCTGCTCGACACGGACACCCACGTCACCGACCTCGTCGCCGCCCTGGAACGCGCCCGCGACACCGTCGACCGCCTGCACACCGGCTACCTGCCGATCCAGCACCGCCACCACAGCGGCACCGCGCTCGAACTCGTCCGCGGCGCCGACCGGATCGCCGCCCTGCTGGAGGACGCCGCCCGCGGCGCCCGCACCGAAGCCCTCTCCCTGCGGCCCGGCCAGGACCTCTCCGGCCCCGCCCTGGCCGGCAAGCTCGCCCGCGAACGGCTCGCCCTCGCCCACGGCGCCACCCTGCGCACCATCTACCCGGCCGCCGCGCTGCGCCGCCCCGCCGTGCTCGCGCACGTCCGCGAACTGACCGGGGCCGGTGCCCGGATCAGGGCCGCGCACTCGCTGCCGCTCTGGCTGATCGTGGTCGACGCCCGGCTGGCGATCCTGCCCGCCCCGGGCGCCGGCCCCGGCGGGGACGCCCCGGTCGCCGACGCGGCGGTGGTGATTCGTGAGCCGGCCCTGGTCGCCCTGGTGGCGGAGCTGTTCGAGTACTTCTGGTCGGCGGCCTGGACGCCCCCGGAACTCCTCGCCGGCACAGAGGCGATGACGGATCGTCACATCGTCGTGCTGCGGCTGCTCGCGGCCGGGCTGACCGATGCGGCGATCGCCCGGAAGCTGGAGGTCTCCGAGCGGACGGTGCGCCGGCTGGTCGCCGAGCTGACCGCCGACCTGGGCGCGGAGAGCCGCTTCCAGGCCGGCGTCCACGCGGCCCGCCTCGGCCGGATCTGACACCGGCCCCGGGCGGGCCGCCCGGGGCCGGTCGGTACGGCGCGGCGCCGCCCGGTACGGGGCTCAGCGCCGCCCGGGGACGGGCAGGCCGAGGTGGTCGCGCAGCGTCGTCCCGGTGTACTCGGTGCGGAACACCCCGCGCTCCTGGAGCAGCGGCACCACCTGGTCGACGAAGTCGTCCAGGCCGCCCGGGGTGAGGTGCGGGACGAGGATGAACCCGTCCGCGGCGTCGTTCTGCACGTACGCGTCGAGCTGCGCGGCGATCGTCGCCGGAGTGCCGATGAAGGACTGCCGGCCGGTCGCCTCGATCACCAGTTCGCGGCTGCTGAGCTGCTTCTCGGCGGCCACCGCGCGCCACCGGGCGGCGATCTCCAGCGGATCCCCGAGCCTGGTCCGGCCCTGCACGAGGGTGCTGTCGACCACCGGGTCGACGGTGGGCAGCGGACCGTCCGGGTCGTGGTCGGACAGGTCGATGCCCCAGATCTGCTCCAGGAAGGCGATGGTGGTCTGCGGTCCGACCTGGGCGCGGCGGATCTCCGCGGCGCGCTCGATCGCCTCGTCCTCGGTGTCGCCCAGCACGTAGGTGACGCCCGGCATGATCTTCAGCTCGTCCGGCTTGCGCCCGTACGCGGCCAGCCGGCGCTTGACGTCGGCGTGGAAGGTCTGGCCGGCGGCGAGGGTCGAGTGCCGGCTGAAGATGATGTCGGCGGTGGCGGCGGCGAACTCCCGGCCCTCGTCGGAGTCCCCGGCCTGGATCACCACCGGGTGGCCCTGCGGCGGTCGCGGCAGCGAGAGCCGGCCCTCGACGTCGAACTGCGGGCCGCTGTGCCGGACGTGCTCGCCGTCCCAGAACTCCCGGGCCAGCTGGACGAATTCGGCGGCGCGGGTGTACCGGTCGGCGCGGTCGAGGTAGCCGCCGCGGCGGAAGTTCTCGCCGGTGAAGGCGTCCGAGGAGGTGACCACGTTCCAGGCCGACCGGCCGCCGGAGAGGTGGTCGAGCGACGCGAACCGCCGGGCCAGCTCGTACGGTTCGTTGAAGGTGGCGTTGACGGTGGCGGCCAGCCCGAGGTGGGTGGTGACGGCGGCCAGTGCGCCGAGCACGGTGATCGACTCGGGCCGGCCGACCACGTCCAGGTCGTGGATCAGGCCGTTGACCTCGCGCAGCCGCAGGCCCTCGGCGAGGAAGAAGAAGTCGAACCGGCCGCGTTCGGCGGTTTCCGCGAGGTGGCGGAAGGAGGCGAACTCGACCTGGCTGCGGGAGGCCGGGTCGGTCCAGACCGTGGTGTTGTTGACGCCCGGGAAGTGCGCGGCGAGGTGGATCTGCTTCAGCGGTCGGTCCGTCATCGGGTCACCTCGGCGTGGGCGGCGGGAGCGGCGGGAACGGCGGTGGTGGCGCCGGGGCCGGCGGTGGTGGCGGCGGCGAGGGTGTAGCGGTTGGCCGGGCGGGCCAGGCCGAGGTGGTCGCGCAGCGTGGCGCCGGTGTAGCCGGTGCGGAACAGACCGCGCTCGCGCAGCGCCGGGACGACGTGGTCGGCCACCGCGGCGAGGTCCCGGGCCGGGTCGGCGGGCACCAGGTGGAAGCCGTCGACGCCGCCCCCGCCCTCGGTGATCTCCGTGGTCAGCGCGGTGATCGCGGCGCGGTCGGGGAGGTCCGCGGTGAGCCGGGCGAGGATCCGCAGGCTCTCGCCCGCGCGCAGCCGCAGCGCGGTGGCGGCGGTCAGCCGGGCCGCCGGGCCGGGGGCGTCCAGCAGGACGACGTCCGCGTACCGGGCGGCCGTCTCCACCCGGGCCCGGCTGCCGGCGGGGGCGTCCGGGGCGAGGTCCGCGGCGGCGACCGGCACCGCGACGACCGGCCGGCCCTGCGGTGGGCGCGGGGTGATGGAGGGGCCGCGCACCGAGAAGTGCGGGCCCTCGAAGTCGATGTAGTGGAGCTTGTCCCGGTCGATGAACCGGCCGGTGGCCACGTCGCGGATCTCCGCGTCGTCCTCCCAGCTGTCCCAGAGCCGCGCGGCGACCTCGGCGGCGTCGGCGGCCTCGGCCCAGAGCTCGTCGGCCGGGGCGACGCCCTTGCGGCCGAAGGCCCGGGCCTGCGCCTCGGTGTCGGAGATGCCGACCAGCCAGCCGGCCCTGCCCTCGCTCACCCAGTCCAGGGAGTTGACCGAGATCGAGGTGTGGAACGGCTCGGTGTGCGTGGTGGTGACGGTCGGGACCAGGCCGAGCCCCCGGGTCTGCGGCGCGAGCCGGGCGAAGGTGGCGAGGGCGTCGAGCCGGCGCGGCTCGGGTGCGAAGGAGTCGTCGAGGGTGACGAAGTCGAGCGAGGCCCGCTCGGCGAGGCGGGCGAGGGCGGTGAAGTGCCCGGCGTCGAAACGGCCGGGGCTGTCGAGGGCGGCGGACAGGTGCAACTGGCGCGGCATGGCGTGGCCTTGACTTTCCTCGTGCGCGCGCGCTTTCTTGGCTGTTCTGCGCGCGGAACGCAGCTGGATACGTGGCGGTGGCCCGGGTGCGGGCTGACACGAGAGGCGGGGAAGCGGGGGCCGGGGCGCGGCGGGAGGTCAGCCGGGCGGCGGCGGGGGGAACGGACGGTTCAGGCGCAACACGCGGCCGACCACACACGACCGAAGTCGATGTGGCAGCGGCTGACCAGGATGCGCGGCGCGTTCACCGCTTCAGTTGACCAGCGATGTCGTCGGTTCGTCAACCGTCGTCCCAGCGGGCGGTCCATGATCGCGGACCGCGCCGGGACGCACGACGGCCCCGCCCCGCCGCTCGGGGGAGCGGGCGGCGGGGCGGGGCCGGGGGTGCTGCGGGGTCGTACCTCGGCGTCAGGCCTTGGTGACGTCCTCGATCTCCTCGTCGTCCTCGCGACCGGGGGTCTTGAGGTCGAACTTGACGATCGCGAAGCGGAAGAGGAAGTAGTACAGCGCGGCGAAGGCGAGACCCAGCGGGATGATCATCCACGGGTCGGTGGCCTTGTTCCACGCCAGCAGGTAGTCGATCAGACCACCGGAGAACGTGAATCCGTCGTGCACGCCGAGGGCCCAGGTGAGGGCCATCGAGACGGCGGTCAGCAGTGCGTGGATGACGTACAGCAGCGGGGCGATGAAGACGAAGGAGAACTCGATCGGCTCGGTCACGCCGGTGACGAAGGAGGTCAGCGCCAGCGACAGCATCATGCCGGTGACGGCCTTGCGGCGGTGCGGCTTGGCGGTGTGGGCGATGGCGAACGCGGCGGCCGGCAGCGCGAACATCATGATCGGGAAGAAGCCCGACATGAACTGTCCGGCGGTCGGGTCGCCGGCGAAGAAGCGGGTCAGGTCGCCGTGCACGACGGTGCCGTCGGGCTTGGTGAAGTCACCGGTCTGGAACCAGGCGTAGGAGTTCACGAACTGGTGCATGCCGACCGGCAGCAGACCACGGTTGACCAGGCCGAACGCGCCCGCGCCGACCGCGCCCGCGCCGATCAGGGTGTCGTTCAGGCTCTTGATGGCGTCGCCGATCGGGCCCCAGGTCAGGGCGAAGACGACACCGACGGCGGTGCCGACGAAGGCCATGATGATCGGGACGAGGCGGCGGCCGTTGAAGAAGCCGAGCCAGTCGACCAGCCGGGTGCGGTGGTACTTCTGCCACAGCACCGCGGAGAGCAGGCCGATCACGATGCCGCCGAGCACGCCCGGGTTCTGGTAGGTGGCGGCGGTGTACTTGCCGTCGGCGACGACGGCGTCGGTGACCGGGAAGGCGGTCAGCACGTTCTTGTACACCAGGAAGCCGACGAGGGCCGCGAGCGCGGTGGAGCCGTCGGCCTTCTTGGCGAAGCCGATCGCGATGCCCACCGCGAACAGCAGCGGCAGGTTGTCGAAGACGGCGCCGCCGGCGGTGTTGAACACCGCGGCGACCTTGTCCCAGCCGAGGCCGTCCTTGCCGAACACATCGTCCTGGCCGAGGCGCAGCAGCAGACCGGCGGCCGGGAGAACGGCGATGGGCAGCTGGAGGCTGCGGCCGATCTTCTGCAGACCCTGCAGCAGGTTCTGGCCGAACTTCTTGGTGGGGCTTGGCGTGGCCGGAGCCGCAGCGGGCGCCGGTGCCTGCGCAGACTGACTCATGGGGGTGGGTTCCTAACGGCAGGGCGGGTCGGTCGGGGGGTAGGTGCACAGAGGGGCCGAACCGCGAACTGGTCTACACCACACGTGGTGTAGACCAGTTTTGTAGCACGGGTGGAGAAGGGGGGGAACCCCTGAAAGCGCCGCTGGTGAGAAGCGCTATGAAATCGAAACCTACTTGCGGATCGACGATCATGATTACCCGCCGTGATTGGGATTTTGGCTATTTGCGCAACAAAAAGGCCCGGGCGCCCGACGGCGGGGCCGGCGGCCCCCGGGCGGGCGTCGGCGAGTGGTCAGTGGGCGCTCGGTCGGGGGTCGGCGGCCGGTCGGTGGCGACCCCGGCCGGCGGGCGGCCGGTGGTCGGTCGGCGGGGTGCGGGGCGCGGCCCGGCGCCGCCGCCCCGGGTGCGCCGCCGGCCGTCACGGGTGCCCGGCCGGGGCCGCCCGGCGGTCGCGGAGATCGCGGCGGCGGGCCGACGTGATGTTCCGGACCCCCCTGATCGGGTGCCGGGTATTCATCGGCGCATTGCGCCCGGACTCGACGGATGCTGCCGTCCGCCCGGAGAAACCGGTGCGCGACCGCGGCGGCGGATTGTCGGACCGTGCGCCGCGCGGCGGTGGTGATCTTCCCCCCGCCCGGGGTGCCGCCTTCGACGCCGTCCGCCGGGCCGGGTGGGCGGCGCGGACCGCCGCAGCCCTGTCCTGGCAGGGCTCCCGGCCGCCGGGGCCCGGGCGCCGGCCCGGCAGCCGGGCAGCCGGCGGACCGGCCGCCGAATTTCCCGGACCGGTCGGGGAAAGTGATTTCCGATCGGGACCATCGTCCCGTTGCGGATATGCCGAAAGCCCTCGGACCAATGGTCCGAGGGCCTTTTTCGGAGCGCGTCCGGTGACGCTCGGTTTATGCCTTGGTCACGTCCTCGACCTCGTCGTCGTCCTCGCGTCCGGGGGTTTTCATGTCGAATTTCACGATGATGAACCGGAAGAGCGCGTAGTACACGGCGGCGAAGCAGAGCCCGATCGGGATGATCATCCAGGGCTTGGTGGCCAGGCTCCAGTTGATCGCGTAGTCGATCAGGCCGGCCGAGAAGCTGAAGCCGTCGTGCACCCCGAGCGCCCAGGTGATCGCCATCGACGCACCGGTCAGCAGCGCGTGCACCGCGTACAGCGCGGGGGCGACGTAGGCGAAGGAGTACTCGATCGGCTCGGTGACGCCGGTCACGAAGGACGTCAGGCCGACCGAGAGCATCAGGCCGTAGATCTCCTTGCGGCGGTGCGGCTTGGCCGCGTGCGCCATCGCCAGCGCGGCGGCGGGCAGCGCGAACATCATGATCGGGAAGAAGCCGGAGGTGAACTGGCCCGCCGTCGGGTCGCCGGCCAGGAAGCGCGGGATGTCGCCGTGCACGACGACGCCGTCCGCCTTGGTGTAGTCGCCGAACTGGAACCAGACGAAGGTGTTCAGCAGCTGGTGCATGCCGATCAGCAGCAGCACGCGGTTGGCGACGCCGAAGATGCCGGCGCCGGCCGCGCCCAGGTCGGCCAGCTGCTGGCTCACGTCGTTGAAGGCCCGGCCGATCGGCGGCCAGGCCCAGACCGCCAGGACCGCCAGGAGCATGCCCACCACGGCGGTGATCATCGGGACCAGGCGGCGGCCGTTGAAGAAGCCCAGCCAGTCGACCAGCCGGGTGCGGTGGAAGCGCACCCAGAGCCAGGCCGACAGCAGGCCGATCAGGATGCCCCCCAGCACGCCCGGGTTCTGGTAGGTCGCGGCGGCCGACTTGGCCGAGGTGAAGTCCACGCACTGGGAGCCGACCAGGACGGTCGGCAGCTTGCAGTCCTCCGGGAAGGCGTGCAGGACGGCGTAGAAGACCAGGAAGCCCACCACGGCCGCCAGGGCCGTGGAGCCGTCCGCCTTCTTGGCCATGCCGATCGCGACGCCGATGCAGAACAGCATCGGCAGGCCCAGCGAGGAGTCCAGCAGTGCGCCGCCCGCCGCCGCGAACACCTTGGCGACGTCGTCCCAGCCGAGCCCGTCCTTGCCGAACACGTCGGGCTGCCCGAGCCGGTTGAGGATGCCCGCCGCCGGCAGCACCGCGACCGGCAGCTGGAGCGAGCGGCCCATCTTCTGGAGCCCGCCGTAGAAGGTGTGCCACCACGTGGTCTGCGGGGCTGTGGCGCCTGCCGAACTCATCCTTCGCCCTCCGAGAGCAGTTGCCGGCCGGTGGTCCCCTGCGGGACCCTCGGACGGGGCTCAGGAACACCCGGGGCGCTTCCTGCGTTCATCGGAGTACACATATATTGGTGTAGACCACTTTGGAAGGCAGGCCGCGCGCACCGGGGCGGAGACCCCGCTGATCGTCATCCTCGGACGAAGATCCAGACCATGCGCGCCGGAATGGGCCAAAAGTGGACTAACGTGGCAGATCGGTCCTACCCGGGTGATGCTGGTCGCGCTGCCGCGCAGCACGACGTCAACTGAATCCGCGTCAGCACCGACACCGACCTCCCCGGCCCGACGGCCGGGGGACCCGGCACAGCGCAGGACGGCACCCGGCAGAGCAGCCGACGGGCCGAGACAGAGGGAGAGAACAGATGGCCAGCAAGGCTGAGAAGATCGTCGCCGGTCTGGGCGGCATCGACAACATCGAAGAGGTCGAAGGCTGCATCACCCGCCTGCGCACCGAGGTCAAGGACGCCTCCCTCGTCGACGAGGCCGCGCTGAAGGCCGCCGGCGCCCACGGCGTCGTCAAGATGGGCACCGCGATCCAGGTCGTCATCGGCACCGACGCCGACCCGATCGCCGCCGACATCGAAGACATGATGTGAGCTGAGCCCACCAGGCCCACCACCGCCCGGCCCGCCGACCCGTCACACGGGACGGCGGGCCGGCGCCGTTCCACCCCACCACCCCGCCCCTTCGGGCACCGCACGCGACCGACCGGGCAGACCCACCGACCCACCGCACGCACCCCGCACACCCGCCGGGGCCTACCGGGACCACCCCACCGAACCGACTACGCTCGGTGCCTATGTCACGCATCGACGGCCGCACCCCCGACCAGCTCCGCCCCATCACCATCGAGCGGGGCTGGAGCAAGCACGCCGAAGGCTCCGTCCTCATCTCCTACGGCGACACCAAGGTGCTCTGCACCGCCAGCGTCACCGAAGGCGTCCCGCGCTGGCGCAAGGGCAGCGGCGAAGGCTGGGTCACCGCCGAGTACTCCATGCTCCCCCGCGCCACCAACACCCGCGGCGACCGCGAGGCCGTCAAGGGCCGCATCGGCGGGCGCACCCACGAGATCAGCCGCCTCATCGGCCGCTCGCTGCGCGCCGTCATCGACCACCGCGCCCTCGCCGAGAACACCATCGTCCTCGACTGCGACGTCCTCCAGGCCGACGGCGGCACCCGCACCGCCGCCATCACCGGCGCCTACGTCGCCCTCGTCGACGCCGTCGCCTGGGCCCGCGAGAAGAAGATCCTCCGCGCCAAGGGCCAGCCCATCACCGGCGGCGTCAGCGCCGTCAGCGTCGGCATCATCGACGGCGTCCCCATGCTCGACCTCCGCTACGAGGAGGACGTCCGCGCCGAGACCGACATGAACATCGTCTGCACCTCCGACGGCCGCTTCGTCGAGGTCCAGGGCACCGCCGAAGGCGCCCCCTTCGACCGCGCCCTGCTCGACCAGCTCCTCGACCTCGGCACCCTCGGCTGCGCCGAGCTGGACGAGATCCAGCGCAAGGCCCTGGAGGGCTGATCCCCCCGTCGGTGCCCGAAGGGCTCCGCGCACGGCCGAACCGCGGCGCCGCCGCTGTACAGGCCGGGCCCGGAGCCCTTACGGTTCCCGCAGCACCCCCGTTGCGGGAACCGCGCACCCCTCGGCGCGCGTCCTCCTGTTCCGGAACCCGCGCACCCAGGAGGACCGGATGCCCCAGAGCATCGCCCGCCCCGCCACCCTCGCCGTGGCCGGCCTGATCGCCATCCTCCCGCTCAGCGCGGTCAGTTGCTCGGCCGCCCAGAAGGCGCTCGACTGCGGCAACACCGCGGTCCGCATCACCGGCGACATCAGCGACGTCACCACCGCCTTCAACAACGCGAGCAACGACTCGGCCGCCGCCGGCCAGGCCCTGCAGAAGTTGAAGAACGACCTCGACGACCTCGGCAAGAACTCCAAGAACACCGACGTGTCGAAGGCCATCACCGACCTCAACACCCAGGTCGACAAGGTCCAGCAGGCCGTCAACAACAAGCAGGTCCCCGACCTCAAGCCGCTCGGCGACGCCGCCGGCAACCTCACCCAGGTCTGCACCGGCTGACGTCCGGTTAGGGTGGGTTCATGTCCACCCGTCTGATTCTCGCCACCCGCAACCAGAA
>NZ_JBSFNM010000052.1:0-65961 GCF_053587085.1 Kitasatospora sp. NPDC003701 | reverse complement strand
TGGCCAAGGACCTCGGCGTCCCCGCCGACGGCACCGGCGCGCACCGCATCGTCCTCGGCGGCACCGCCGACGCCTTCACCGACCCGGACGGCTTCACCTGGGAACCCGCCGAGACGCCCGCCCCCACACCGTCCTGACACCCACCCACACACCCACCCCGCGCCCACCCCCGCTTGACCCTCACGCTCCGCCGGAGCCGGGCGGGCCGGATCCGCGGCGAGCCGGCACAACGACAGGAGAGAGATCATGAAGTTCCGGGCCCAGGTCGAGCCACCCGAGCCCATGCGGGGCCTGGAGGTTCCGCCCGAGGTGGTGGCGGCGCTCGGCGGGGGCGCGCGGCCGCCGGTGACGATCACGGTCAACGGGCACTCCTGGAAGAGCCGGGTCGCCATCCTGCGGGGCCGCCACCTGCTCGGCCTCAGCAACGCCAACCGGCGGGCCGCGGGCGTCGCGATCGGCGAGGAGGTCGAGGTCGAGGTGGAGCTCGACACCGAGCCGCGCGTCGTCGTCGAGCCCCCGGACTTCGCCCGCGCCCTGGACGACGACCCCGTCGCCCGAGCCGCGTACGACAACCTGTCCCACAGCCGCAAGCAGGAACACGTGCGCGCCGTCGAGAGCGCGAAGAGGCCCGACACCCGTCGGCGGCGCATCGAGAAGGCCATCGCCACCCTGCGGGGCTGACCCCCGAAGACACAAGGACTCCGCCGGCACCGCCATCGCCGTGCGGAGGCCCGACCCTGCCCGATTCCTCCCGAAGGGACAAGCATGTCGAAGCGACTCATGACCGGTCTGTACTGGTTCCTCGCCTTCGAGTTCGCGCTGGGCGCCGTGACCAAGTACTGGCCCGGCGACACGATGTTCAGCTCGGCGTACTCCGCGAAGTTCGTCGATTGGGGTTACCCGTCCTGGATGCGCTTCGTGGTCGGTGCCCTGGAGGGCGCAGCCGCCGTCCTACTGGTGATTCCCGACAAGCGAACACGCTTCCTGGGTGCCACGACGCTGATGTTCGTGCTCACCGGCGCGGTCACCACCCACATCGTCAACCACGACCCGGCGGTGGAGAGCTGGGCCGCGCCGGTCCACCTTCTCCTCATGGGCATTCTCGCGCTGGCCAATTGGCCTGCCGACTGGAGGGACCTCCTGCGGGCTCCCATCGCGCCGACAACCCGAACAGCACGTCCGTCCAACGAGGCGACAAGGGTGCAGCACCTTGGAGGGAATCCCTGAGCTGCGCCGACCCGCGGCGGTCTCGTCGCCCCGCCGCTGGACCCGGGCGCCGATCAGGACGGTCGATGACGTGGCGCGGCATCAGCCGCAGCGGTTCGGCCGGGTCGTGGGGCACCGCGTGCGCATCGACGCTCGGGACTGCTGACAAAGGTGCTGGACTTGACCCGGTCGGATGTCGCTGTCGTGTACGGGCTCGCCGGGTGGCGGGATGTGGTCGGCCGCGTCGTCGCACGTGAATAACCTGGCGACGTCGGCGGTCGTCCCCGGGATACTGGTCGCCCATGGATGAGGTCGAGGTCGTCGTCGCCCACTTCGAACGCGCGACTCTGCGCGTCGGCGACGTGTTCTTGAAGGTGGACGCCGATCAGGCGCGCATCGACGCCGAGGTCGAGGCGATGTCGCTGGCGCCGGTCCCGACCCCGGAGCTCCTGTGGCGCAAGCCGTTCGTGCTCGCGATCGCCGCGGTCCCGGGGGCGCCGCTCGGGAGCCTCGGCGGGCCGTCGACCGGGTCGCCGGCGGCGTGGGCCGCGGCGGGCGCCGCCATCCGGACGCTCCACGACGCGCCGCTGCCGCCCCGGCCGGGCCGGGCCGGGCGGAGCATCGCCGCGCTCGCGGCGGAACTCGACGACGAGTGCGGGTCGCTCGTGACGAACGGTGTCCTGCCCGCCGACCTGGTCGCCCGCAACCGCCAGGTCGCCGAGGCCGCGCTCCGGCCGTGGACTCCGGCCTTCACGCACGGCGACCTGCAGATCGCGCACGTCTTCGTCGACGGCGGCGAGGTCACCGGCATCATCGACTGGTCCGAGGCGGGCCGGGGTGACGCCCTGTACGACCTCGCCACCTTCACCCTCGGACACGAGGAGCACCTCGACGACGTCATAGCCGGCTACGGCGCCGACGTCGACGTCGACCTCGACGTGATCCACGCGTGGTGGTCGTTGCGAAGCCTGCTGGCGGTTCGCTGGCTGATCGAGCACGGCTTCGACCCCTTCGCGCCGGGCTGTGAGGTCGACGTGCTGAGATCCCGGATGTGAGGCTGCGCAGGCCCGTTCGCCGTGCGTGCGTTCCGACGCATCGAGCGGGCCGTCCCGTGGGGCGCGCTGCCTGCCCTTACTCTCAACACAGTGCGGTGTGCGGTCGTCGCCGGCAGATGACGGAGCGGCCGAGGGTGACGAACGCGTGGTGGATGTCCTCGCGGATCTCCCGGCGGATGCGCGGGCGGCGGAAGGTGCTGTGGTAGCGGGGCCGTTGCTTCCGTGGCCGGTGTACGCCCGTACGGGGTGGTGTCTGATCCGCTGTGGGTGGTGTTTGCGGGGGTTGTCGGTGCGTGTGTGTCGGGGGTCGGGGTTGTTCGGTCGGGTCTCGTACGCGCGGGCCGGTCGTGGTTGGTGATCCACGTCACGGGAACCGGCGCTCCCGGTCGGACAAGGCATGACGTGAACCATCCACACTCCCGGCTCCGGGCCGGGAATCCCGAAGCGTTCCGTGACCTCTTCCGGGACCATGCCTTGTTGGTGTACCGCCACGCCGTGCGCGTGACCGGAGACTGGGCCCTGGCCGAGGACGTGGTCTCGCTGACCTTCCTGGAGGCCTGGCGCCTGCGCGGCAAACTCCGCGACGAGGGCGACAGCCCACGCCCCTGGCTCATGGGCATCGCCGTCAACGTGCTGCGCAACACGACGCGCGCCGCCCGCCGCCACAGCATGGCGATGGCCCGCATGCCCGCGGGCGACCCGGTCCCCGACTTCGCGGACGAACTCGTCGGCCGCATGGCCGACTCCGAGGAACTCGCGGCCGCCCGGAAGGCGCTGGGGCGGCTGCGGCGTTCGGAACGCGAGGTCTTCACCCTCTGCGTCTGGTCCGGGCTCGGCTACGCGGAAGCGGCGGCCGCCCTGGGCGTACCCGTCGGCACCGTCCGTTCACGCCTGTCCCGCGCCCGTACCCGGCTGCGCAAGCTCGTGGCGGAGGAACTGCGCGCCGCGAGGAAGAACACGGAACCGCTCCCGATCCCCGGACAACTACAGGGCAGCCGCGCTACTGCGGCCCGGCCGCACAAGGAGACGCACCGATGATCCGCAACTCGCGGCGGCGGACCGAACCGCTCGACCACGCGGAACTGGCCCGTCTGCTGCCGGCGCCGGCCGATCCCCGTCTGGCGGCCGACCGCCAAGACCTGCTCGAGGAGCACTTGATGAGCGAGATCCACCAGTCCGACCAGGTCCCCGCGACCTCCCCGGTGCGGCGTCCGCTGCGCCGCACCGTCCTCGTCGTGGCGTCCGTCGCCGCGGTCGCGGCCCTTGCCGTGGCCGTCTCCGTGGGCAGCCCGGCCGACACCAGCACCGTTGCGGCCCCGCAGCTGGTCAAGGCACCCGTGGTGCAGATCGAGGAGGGGAGCACCGTCCAGCTCGCCTCGACGGTCCACGCGATCGCCGCCGCCGCGACGGCGCACACCACGCCCCAGCCCGGACCGGGCCAGTTCATCTACATCAAGAGCCGGGTCTCCTTCATGGCGAGCAGCCTCAACGCGGACACGGGGGAGTCCGCGACGTGGGTCCAGCCGCTGCACGACCGCGAGGTGTGGAAGTCCCCCGACGGCACGAAGGGTTGGCTGGACGAGCCGGGCTACCAGTCGAAGGGCGGTATCACGCTGGACAACGACGAGCCCCGCAAGCAGTTGTCCTACCAGTGGCTCGCGGCCCAGCCCGCCGATCCCGACGCGTTGCTGAAGGCGGTCTACTCGACGGTGAGCGGCAGCCGGGACCACGACCAGCAGGCGTTCAACGAGATCGGCTCCATCATCCGCGAGCAGCTCGTCCCCTCCGCTCTGGCCGCCTCGCTCTACGAGGCCGTCGGCAGGATCCCGGGCGTCGTCGTGGTCGAGCACGCGCAGGACGCCTCCGGCCGCGACGGGATCGCCTTGGCGCGGCTCGACCCGCAGACCGGCGAACGGTCGGAGTGGATCTTCGACCGGGAGAGCCACCAGTACCTCGGCAGCCGTGGCGTGCAGGTCAAGGAGTTCAACGGCGTCAAGCCGGGCACCGTCGTGGAGCGCACGAGCATCGTCACCCGGGCCGTCGTCGACGCGAAGAACCAGCGCCCCGGCGCCGGGCAGGCCACGTCCTGACGGTTGCCGCGCGGGGAGTGCCCGCCGGCCGGCCCGGTTCGCCGGCCGACGGGCACGGACGGCCCCCCGGGGGTGCCTCCATGGGCTTCGTCAAGGAAATCGGGCCGCGTTCGGGCGGGTGACCAGGCAGCATGGCGGAATGCCAGGACACCAGGGTCTCCTGATGCTCGGTGATTCGACACCAGCGAGCTGTTCAGGAGGCCCTGCTCGCATGCGCCGAGCACCCGACGACCACCCAGTGGAGAGGGCCGTTCGAGCGCCAAGCCCCCAGAGTAGTACGACAAGAACTACTTACGCGTCGGGGTGTTCCGGCAGGGCGAGCCAGTCCGACCAGGAGATCTCTCGGCCGAGGAAGCGCGGCTGCTCGAACGGCCAGTCGGCGGCGATCCACCGCGGCACCAGCGCGTCGAGGGCCTGCTCGACCGTGCTGCCCACCAGCTCGTCCACCACCCACCAGGAGATCTCGCCGTCCGCGCCGGCCCTCTCCGGTGGGTCGATGTAGACGCAGCCGAGCAGAGCCGTCTCCGCCGCGTCGAACAGCGCGTAGTTGAAGGACTGGTGTGCGGCGATCTCCTTCTCGTGCCGCAACAGGTCGGCCTGGTCGGCCTCGTAGGTCATGGTGGCCGCGGGCCAGCCCCAGGCCGGGCCGAAGATGGTCCACAGCCGCTCGCGCGAACCCATCACGGCCGGATAGTCGAGCGGGGTGTCCGCCTCCCGGATCGGCCGCAGGTGATGACCACTGCCCGGCAGCGGTACCAGGACGGGATGGACGAAGTTATCGGGGAGCCAGCTCATAGCGCCCGACCGTAGCAGCGCGCGGCGGTTCGCTCTCCTGGATTTCCCCGTACACCGCCAGGTCCTGCTCTCATACCGGGCTGTGCCCGCGATCACCTGATCGAGACTCCCGTTCGATCGACAGACTCCATGATCGGCATGGCAACGGCGGTCGCCGACCGGACGACCGTTTCGCTGGCGACCATCCCCTTATGGCGGCGGCTCTCGGTTACCTTGCGTCACCGCGCTGACCGGCCGTGCATGGGGAATCCTGGTGGCCGCTGTCGGCGGGTGCCGTGTCCGGTGCCGCGCCGCGCCCCGGGGGCGTGTTGCCTGTGCGGGGTGGTTGTGTGACGGCCCGGCGGTGACGGAACCCGGGCGGAACCCGGCCTGGGCCGGGTTCCGCCCGAGTACCCGTTCGGTGCCGCGTCCTTCGGCGCGAGGGTGCTTCGCTGCTTGGCGTGGGTGTGCGGAACCCACTGTCCCCGTTATGCGAGTCCGAGCATCGCTTCGGCGACTTCGCCGATCGCTGTGTCCGGGATCGTGGTGGCGGCGTCGTCGAGGACGAGCAGCCGCGCGCCGGGGATCTCGCGTGCGAGTGCCTCGCCACTGCCGACGGGGAAGAACCGGTTGCGGCGGCCGTGGACGACGAGTGCCGGTACCGCGATCTCGGGCAGGCGCTCGCGCCAGCGGGGCGTGCAGTCGAGTCTGGAGAACACCAGGCCCATCTGGTTGGCCATCTGGATCAGGGGCGCGGTGCCGGGGGTGCGGTCCCACACCAGTGCGGCGATGGTGCGCGCGGTGGCGGGGTCGTCGCCGAGGATCTCGGCGCCGGTGGCGGCGAACTCCGCGACGGCTTCGCGGTCGGTCCAGTCGGGCAGCGGGCGCGTGAACAGCCGCTTCATCGCCGCCGGGTCGTGGTCGGGGAGGTCGTCGTCGACGGGGCCGGGGGCGACCGGGCGGGTGCCGACCAGGGTGAGCGCCGAGAACGCGCCGGGATGGTCGAGCACGGCCACCTGGGCGACCATCCCGCCGATGCCGGTCCCCGCGAGGTGCGCGGGCGCTCCACCCCCGAGGGTGTCGGCCAGGGCCGCGGCGTCGGCGGCGAGGTCGCGCAGGGTGTAGGCGGGTGCCTGCGGGTCCGCGGTCGTGGACTCGCCGCTGTCACGCAGGTCGTAGCGCACCACGCGACGCCCGCCGGCGGCGAGGCGCTCGCAGAGCGTGTCGGGCCAGGAGAGCATCGTCGGCCCGCCCGCGAGGAGGACCAGGGGGGCGTCGTGGTCACCGAACGACTCGATGCCCAGGCTGGTTCCGTTGGCGTTGACCGTGGTCATCGGGTCACCGGTCACTGTCGTGTCCGAGACCGCGGTCGGGCGCGCTCATGTCGCCCGTCCCGGGCACGCCGTCGGCGAGCCCGTAGCGCAGGAACACGGTGCCCTGCGAGCCGGCCACCGGTGGTTCGAGGAGCGTGAGGTTGGTGGGGACGGCGCCGCCGTCGAACACCTTCTTCCCGACGCCGAGGACGATCGGGTGGACCCAGAGGTCGAGTCGGTCGAAGAGCTTCTCGCGCAGCAGGGTCTGCACCAGGTCCAGGCTTCCGACGACCTTCACCTGCTCGTGCCGGCCGCGGATCTCGCGCACCGCGGCGGGCAGGTCCGGGCCGAGCAGGGTGGAGCCGGCCCAGGGGAGGTCGGGGTTGCCGCGGGAGGCCACGTACTTCGGGATCCGGTTGAACAGCTCGGCGATCTCGCCGTCCTTCTGGTGCGGCCAGTACGAGGCGAAGATGTCGTACGTCCGCCGGCCGAGCAGGAGCGCGTCCGTGCCCTGGTAGGCGGCCAGGATCTGCGCCCCGGTGGCCTCGTTCATCAGGGGCGCCTGCCAGCCGCCGAACGGGAACCCCTCCGGGTCCTCGTCGGGGCCGCCGGGCGCCTGCCCGACGAGGTCGAGGGTCGCGAACATCTCGATGTCGATGAGGCCCATGTCTGTACTCCCGTGAGTTGGTCGTCCCCGTCGAGATGTAGACCGGCCGGGGCCGGAAAACTCATCGCCACGCCGGTATCGGGTTTCCGTACCCGCCGACCGCCTCGCCCGGCACACCGCCGACCGGGCTGCTCCGCCGCCGCGTCCGGGCACCGGGCGCATTCCGGACGGGTACGGACGGTCCCTACCGGACCGGGACCCCCGGTCCGGCCGTCGCCGGCGTCGGTGGTGCGGGCGACGGCAGTGTGCCGGTGCGCCCTGGTCGCGTCGGCGGGTCGTTTCGGGGCGGCCAAAATGCGACGAACGCCCGCAGGCCGCGGGCGTGGGTGTCCGTGACGAAGGCGGTAGGGACCCGGCCGACCCAGGGCTGATGTTCGGGCCCGTGCCGGAGTGCCAGGTGCTCGGTCCCGTGCCCGACCGCCGGCCATGCCCGGGACCGGGGCGTCCGGGAGCCGGCCCGGAGTCCGTTGTCGTGGACAGTGCCGTGCAACCCTTTCGGCGGCCCGGGGGTGAGTAGGGCAGAGCGATGGCCCGGTCGGGTCGTCGCGTGGACGCGAAGAGGAAATGGATGACCGCGAGTGTGTTGAACATCCCGGTGGAGGACCGGCTGCGGCCGGTCACGACACCGGCTTGCGCGGGTGGCCCCGACCCGGGCGGTCTCGACTTCGAGGGGTTCGCCGCCACGCGCTGGCGGCGGCTGGTGCGTACCGCCTACCTGCTCACGGGCGACCACCACGAGGCCGAGGACGTGGTGCAGGCGACGTTCGCGAAGGTCTTCAGGAACTGGTCCCGGATCAGCCGTCTGGAGGAACCGGACGCCTACGTCCACCGGGCCCTGGTGAACAACAACCTGAGCCGTCACCGCCGGCGCCGGGTCCGGCAGTTGCTCGTGCCCGTGCTCCCCGACCGGGCGTCGACCGCGAGCGGTGGCCACCGCGACGTCGAGGAGCGCTCGGCGTTGCTCCAGGCGCTGGCGGAACTCCCGCCGCGCCAGCGGGCGGTGGTCGTCCTGCGCTACTGGGAGGACATGAGCGAGGGCCAGGTCGCCGAGGTGCTCGCCTGCTCGCAGGGCAATGTGAAGAGCCAGGCCAGCCGGGGCCTGGCGAAGCTGCGCGGCCACCCGGCACTGGCCTCGTACGCGGCGGGCACCGGTTCGACGATCGACGACACGAACGGAGACAACAGGTGATGGACACCGAGGACATGGTGCGCGGCGCTCTGCGGGACGAGGCGGCCCGGGTCGCGGTGGCGCACTGGTCCGCCGGGCCGGTGCGCGATCACGTGCGCCGCCAGCGGCGCCGGCGCCGGGTGACGATGGGCGCCTCGGCCGTGGCGGTCGCGCTCGCGGTGGTCGCCGGGACGGGGGCGGTACTGTCCGCGCAGCACGGCCCCCGGGCCCTCGGGCCGGCCTCACAGGGCCCGCAGACCCTGCAACTACCGGTGGAGCCGGCCCCCGAGGCCCTGGTGGTGGAGCCGGGCCAGCAGCTGCCGCTGGGCCGCCAGGACTGGTGGATGCGGCTGAAGGACCAGGAGATCTGCATCCACGACGCCCCCGCCTACGGCAGCGGCCCGGACTGCGGCGGGCACTCCTGGATGCCGGGCGCGACCGAGATCACCATGCAGTACTACGGGAACCCTCCGCAGTACCACGAGGGCCTGTACAACCTCATCTACCAGGGGCCCGGGCAGGTGGCCCGGATGACCCTGGAGGTGGACGGCCGAGCGTACTGGGCCACCGTCGCCTCGCTCCCCGGCAACCCGGGCTACGCCACCGGCTACGTCTGGGGGCCCGGTAGCAGTACCCCCGACGATCCGACGGCCTACCCCCTCCAGGGCGTCAGGCTCGCCGCCTACGACGCCCAGGGGACGGTACTGGCGAGCAAGACGCTGTCGCCCTGACCCGGAGCGGGGTCGCGGCCCTGTTGCCGGCCGCCCGCCGCCGCTGCCCGCCCCGACCGGCCGGGAGCCGGTGACGTCCCTGGGGGTGTGGGGCGGTGTGCGGGCCGGGGCTTTGCGGGTGTGGTGAGGACAGGCGGGAGGGTCCTTCGGACCGTGAGTGGGGCGTCTGGACCAGGGTGTTGAGGGTTCTTCGGGCCCGAGCCCCACTCACGCTCCCGGACCCCCACGGGCACACCTGGCTTCGGTCACGGTCAGCAGCAGCGATTGTTCGCCGGTCTCGGCGGCAGTTGGTGATCGGCACGTTTGTGGATGCTCCGAGAACCGACGAGGGTGTCGCCTTGGGACGGTCAAATTCCGGTGCGTGACGTCCGGCTGGGTCTCAGACTGCGGACATGGATGAATCCACCGATCCCGCGGCCGTCGCGCCTGCAGAGCAGTCGAGTCAGCTACTGGGGTATCCACCTGATGCGCGGCTGCTGATCGTCAACTGCGATGACCTCGGGATGTATCCGGCGATCAACGCGGCAGTGATCGAGTCGGTCGAGGACGGCATCGCGAGTTCATGCAGCCTGATGGTCCCGTGTCCCGCAGCGCCGCAGGCCTTGGAGATGCTCAGCCGACGCCCTCGAATCCCATTTGGCATCCACCTCACCCTGGTGTGCGAGCTCCCTGACATCAAGTGGGGGCCGCTGACCGCCAGGGAGCAGGTTCCCTCACTGCTGGACCCTGCAGGCGAGCTGTTCTCACCGTCGCCCGCCGGACGAGCGGCCTTGCTCGGCCGGGCTCGGCTCGATGAGATCGAACTCGAGTTCCGTGCCCAGATCAACGCCGTAGCCGACGCCGGACTCGCGCCGACCCATCTGGACTTCCACTGTCTGGCCGATGGCGGCCGCGACGACATCCTCGACCTGACCGTGGCGCTGGCCGCGGAGTACGGCCTCGCGGTCCGGGTCTGGCTCGATCCCGCGCGCCGGACGATGCGCAAACGCGGGCTGCCGGTCACCGACAACGACTTCTTGGACAGCTTCTCCCTGGGCATCGAAGGGAAGGCCGCACGATACGTTCAGATGCTGCGTGACCTGCCCGCGGGACTCAATGAATGGGCGGTGCACCCCAGTCTGGGCGACGAGGAGTCGCAGGCCGTCGACAGCGGCTGGCCCGTGCGCCGGACGGACTACGAGTTCCTGACTTCGCAGCAGGCCCGTGATGTTCTCCAACAGGAGGACATCGCCGTCATCGACTATCGAACGGTCCAGCAAGTCTGGTCCCGAGGCACGAGCTTCGGATGAACGGTCTGGTCCGTCACCCGTGGGGGTGACGGACCCGCGTTTGTCGGGGCGCTGGGGTCAGCCGACCTTGGCGGGCGCCTCGACCCGGGCCCGGGCCGAAGCGTCGCCGCCTGGCAGCTGCGCGAGCACCCCGGCGTCGAGATCGTGTGTCGCGCCCGCGCGCAGGTCTTCGCCGACGGCGCCCGCGCCCCGAACGCCTAGCACTGCGCGGACAAATGGCACGTCTGGCACAACCTCGCCGAGGCCGTCGAGCGCCTCGTCCCGCGCTACCGCACCCTGCTCCGCACCCTGCTCCGCACCCTGCTCGAATCCGAGCCCGAACAGCCGGAATGGCCGCCAGCTCCGGCCCAGGCGGCCACGGCCGACGAGGCGCCGCCCGAACCACATCCGACGGGGAAGTTCCTCGACCGGCTCCGCGATACCCACGCCGCGGTGCGGGCAGCCCAGGTCGAGCACGGTCTCAGCCTGCGAGAGATCGCCAGACGCCCGGGTCTGAGGCGCAACACGGTCCGCACGTACGCCCGTGCGGCCGATCCGGAGGCGACGCTGCACGGCCAGTGGCAGAGCCGGACCAGCAAACTCGACCCGTTCAGGCCCTACCTCGAGCAGCGGATCGTCGAGGGCCGTACGAACCTGTCCCGGCTCCACCGTGAGCGGCCCTCAAGCACAGCATGCTCGGCGAGCGAAGGCTCCTTTGCTCCTTTGCTCCGCAAGCGGCTCCTGCTGATCGCGGCCGGCCGACGCCCCCCCGCGGGGACGTTCCCCCCGACCGACTACGAGGGGGAGTGAAGCAGTTACCTGAGCGGCACGACACCGGTATGCCGGGCGTCCTCTGGCCTGGAAAGGAACACCCTTCGCTGCGGCCGCTCGACGTCCGTAACAACGACTGACACCTCGTCGCCGACCTGAAAGACCTCCGGCAGGCCGGCTGCGGGCCTGCCGTGGACCTCTTTGAAGGGCACCAGGCCGACGACTCCGTTTCCGACGTCAACGAAGGCGCCGAAGGGGAGCACCTTGACGACTGTCCCGCGAAGCGTCTGCCCCACCACCGTGCCGTCGGCGAACACCTGGAAGGGGTCGAGTGACAGCGCACGCAACGACAGCCTGGCTTCCGCGTTGTGAGTGTCGAATTGGAGGAACTCGCATGAGACGCGCTGTCCGATCTCCACGACGTCAGCCGGAGCTTCGATGTGGCGCCAGGACAGTTCGGGGACCGTGATGAACCCGACGCCGGGGAACAGGGGATGGTCCGGTCCGTTGTCCAAGGCTACGAAGACCCCGAACCGCTCTATCGCCGCGACGGTGCCGGAAAGGATCTCGCCGCGGTGCAGTGACTCCAGGAACGCCCAGAGATCCGGGCTCTCAGACTGCCAATCCATGCCCGCCACCTTGGCACACGCCGACGGTCGGCCACACCCCCGTGGGACGGCCACAGACCGTAACGGCCTCGCGATCGACTTCACGAAATCCGTGCCTGAACTCTGTTCAACCGCCGCCGACACATAGCCCGACAGCAGGGGCACGCAAGCACGGGCAGAGCGGCTTTCAGGAGCGCCATCACGGGCTGATGTCTGTCGTTCATGCCCTGGTGGCACCCAGCGGCCGACTGTCGGCCTCGCCATGCCTGCACGCCGCCGCCCGAAGGAGAGGGTGTGACTCTCCGAGTCGAGGGTCGCAAGCGACCGGCCGTCACCGAAGGACTACGCAGATGCCCCGTCTCTCGAGGATTTCCGTGATGAGGTCGAACAGCGATGCCTCGCCATCGCGGGTGGGCACACGCTCCGTCAACCGGGACCTGGCCTCGTCCGAGGACTCCCATCGCAAGGTGAATGGCGGGGCTGCGCCCCACCTGCCACTCAGGCAGTCGTCCAGAGCGTCGAGGTTCCAGCCGAAGTATCCGCCGGGACCGTTGATGGCTTCACCCATCGCGCAGTAGAAGCTGTCCTCGTCAACAATGTGCCGACCGTTCAGCGTGAACATTCGACCGGCGGCGAGGTCGGGCTTCCCCTGTCGTCGGTACTGATGGGACCACAGCGCCACCGACAGCCACGCTCGTTTGCCCTCAGGGTCCAGCTCGTGCCACATGCCGGTCCGATTCATACGATCCGTACGGACCAGGTCCCATATGCCGTCCGCCCGCGGCAGGGCGTTCTCGCACCAGAGCGTCACCGTGAGGTCGAGGAGGCCGGCTCCGTGCGCGGAGGGCTGAACATCGACGACGGTGACCCCGCCGACGAAGTAGGAACCCATGGTGGCACCGTCGGCATCGAGGATTTCGAACCAGGCGTTCCCCGCCATGGCGCGACGAGTGCCGACAAGATCAACGCTCTTCAGCAGACCGCCCTGCGGGAAGCAGCCCGTGAGGTGCACTCGCCGCGTGCCCTCGTCCCCTGGCAGCGGTGTGAACAACCCATCGGCCGCCTGGGCGAAGCCCCAGAAGTCGGCATCGTCTTCGTCCGAGGTCAGAGCGTAGTTCCGCCCCTGGTCATCCTGACCTGCTGCTCGCATCGCACTCCCGTACTGACTTTAGCGCTTCAAGGAGACTGACCTGTTCGCGCAGCTGACCGGCAGCTGCGGCAGTTCGGCTGTTCGTCCCGGCGAGGAGATCCGCGCCGGCTGCCCCGTACTCGACGCGGCCACCGACCACGTCCGCGACCTCGCCGAGATGATGCGCGATCTGCGAGGCGACCAACTGTTCCAGTGGATGGAGTGAGTCGACCACAACGGCCTGCCCGCACGGCACTCCCGGGTCAACGGCCTTCGCCGGGACCAGGACCGCCGTCGTCGCCGAACTGTCCAGCCCCTGGAGCTCTGGCCAGCTCGAGGGAGAGAACACGAGAGTGCGGCTCCTCAAGCGCGCCGGGTAGGGCCGCGCCGACTTCGAGCTCCGACGCAAACGCATCCTGCACGGAACCCGGCCCCCGGTCACAGGATCAGGGGCGTTCTCCCTGGGGGCGGTGGTCGCGGGCGGTCGGCTCGGAGGTCTCTGGAGCCGGTCTAGCCGTGCAGCCAGATCCGCAGCGGACCGATCGGCTCGAAGCCGTGGCGGAGGGCGACCGCCAGGTCGTCGCCGTGCTCGTAGCCGACCACCGGCAGGGTGGGGAACAGCCGGTGCACCGCGTCCAGAACGATCGGCCAGGCCGCGTCGGAGCCGCCGTCCGGCGCGAAGACATTGGAGATTCCGACCACCTGGTCGCTGCGGCTCGCCACCGCGCCGACGACCACCTGGCCGTCGGCGGACCGTCCGGCGAGTACGAACGTGGCCGGGTCGTCGAGCAGTTCAGGCCGGAAGAGGTCCGCGTTGCCGTCCCCGTCGTCCCAGGCGAGGGCCCAGGCCCGCAGGGTGTCCGGGTCGCCGACCACGTCCCAGGCGAGATCCGACGCGGTGGCGGGCGCACCTGCCGGGCGGTGGATCCACTGTGCCTCGAACAGCATCTGGAAGCCGGCCCCCGTCAGGTCGAGGTCGGCGAAGCTGTCCTTGACCGTGGCGCCGGGTGCGTCGGTGTCGATCCGGGCTGCCAGCACGGCCGGGTCGACACCCGACACCAGCGTCACCGCGTCGGGGTAGTACAACGGCGTTCGGGTCGGGGCGGACCAGGCCTGCTCCCCGAACCCGCTCGCCAGGCCGTGCGATCGGCTCATCGCCGCGCACCATTCGGCGTTGTTGCGGGCGGCGGCCCGGACCAGGGAGTGCTTCGGTGTCGTCACGAGTGCGGATCATGATCCATCCCGGTCGGCGCTGTCGAACGGTTTTCCGCCGCCCGCAAGACGCACGCTTCGAACGTCGGCCAGCTCCTGGGAACCACGGGCTCTGTCGCCGACCACAAGATCGGCGGCAGAGTCGAATGACGTGACCGCTGACACCTCGCCCGGACGAGCAGCAGTGACCAGGATGCTGTGCCCGGAGCCGCCCGGAGCCGCCCGGGTACCGGCCCGTAGGGCCGCGTCCTGGCCCCGGCGCTCATGGCCGGGTGTGCACCGGTGCGCGCCGTCACCGCCGTTCCCGCCGTCGAGCAGCCGATCGAGGGTGGACTCTGAAAGCGTCGGAAGCGCGCGGTCGGCATTCCACGGCTCGGCCACCCGGTCGACCGGTCGCACGCTGTGACCTGCGCGGATACCGGCGATCCCCGTGTGTGGTCGGGGTGCGACAGCTCGGCGTGACAGGCTCGCGGACGCGGACCGTCGGCATCGACCGAAATGTGGCGAGCGGGTGGAAGCAACGCGCGCGACAGTGGACGAGGTACGCCCGCTCCGGGCGGGCTGCGGTCAGCGGGTGCGGATCGCGGCGGCGACGGCGGCGATCGGGGGCCAGGTCCACTGGCCGGCGCGGGCGACCAGGAAGCTGCGGCGGGTGCCGGCCAGCGGGTCGAGGCGGCGGAAGGCCACATCCGAACGGTCGCGCTCGATGCCGGACTCGGCCAGCAGCGCCACCCCCAGGCCCGCGCCGACCAGGCTGTTCACGAGGTGCAGGCTGTCCATCCGGTGCGGAATCCGGGGGACGAAACCGGCCATCGCGCACACCCGGTGCACCAGCTCGTCGTCGTCCGTGCCGCGGGAGTTGGTGATCCAGCCGCGCTCGGCGAAGGCGGCGAGCTCCGACAGCGCGATCGGCCCCTGCGAGTCCGAGTGGCTGCCCGGTACGGCCAAGTACAGCGGCTGCGCCTCGAACCGCCGGGCGCTCAGCTCCGACGGCCACGAGTGCGGCACCAGGCTGTAGTCGTACACCACCCCGAGGTCGACCTCGCCGGACCGCAGCAGCTCCACCGTGCGCTCCGGCTCGTGCTCGGAGATCTCCAGTTCCACCCGCGGATGGAGCCGCCGCATCCGGGCCACCACCGGCAGGACCACCGGCTCCACCGCCGTGTAGAAGCTCGCCAGACGCACCCGCCCGGCCGGTTCCGCGCCGTCGCGCAACTCGGCCGTCGCTTCCTCCACCGCCGCCAGGATCCCCACCGCGCGCTCCACCAGCCGCGAACCCGCGGGCGTCAGCCGCACCCGGCGGCCGACCGGCCGCAGCAGGGGCACGCCGACCTCCTGCTCCAGCACCGCCAGGTGCTTGGAGATCGCCGACGTGCCGTACCCCAAGTGGTCCGCCACGGCCGCCATCGTGCCGAGCCGGTCCAGCTCGACCAACAGACGCAGCCGCGTGAGGTCGGGCAACCGACCGAAAGGTTCCATGACGGTATTGTCCACTGATAGTGGATGATCACTCCACCAATAGACCGTGGACGGAAACGGCCAGCAGGCGATCAAATGACATCGTGACCGCATCAACCACCACCGCTGCCGACGGCGCGCGCCAGACGGCCGTGAAGTCCCTCCAGCCGAACACCCGGCGCCGAGTGCCCGGCGCCGCACTCGTACTCGCCGCGATGGCCGTACTGCACACCGGCAGCGCACTCGCCACCGAACTCTTCGACTCCGTCGGCCCGGCCGGCACCACCTGGCTGCGGATCGCGTTCGCCGCCGCCATCCTGCTCGCCTGCACCGGCCGCTCGCTCGGGCCCGCGCTGCGCGCCGCGTCCCGGCGCGACCTGATCGCCACCGCGCTACTCGGCGCCGTCAGCGCCGCACTGATGCTGCTGTTCTCCGAGGCGACCGCACGGGTGCCGCTCGGTACGGCCACGGCACTCGAGTTCCTCGGCCCGCTCACCGTCGCCGTCGCCGCCTCCAACCGCCGCTCCGAGCTCGGCTGGCTCGCGCTGGCCGCAGTCGGCGTCCTGCTGCTCACCTCGCCGTGGACCGGTGCGATCAGCGGCGCCGGGGTCCTGTTCGGACTGGGCTCGGCAGCCTGCTGGGCGCTGTACGTGATAGGCACCGCACACGTCGGCAGCCGCTTCACCGCCCAGCACGGCCTGGCCATCTCGCTCACCGTCGCCGCCGCGGTCAGCGCACCGTTCGGCGCACCCGCAGCCGCCGCCAACCTCGACTGGGGCGTGGTGACCGCGGCGGCAGGCATCGCGGTCCTGATGCCGCTGCTGCCCTTCCTGCTGGAGATGACGGCCCTGCAGCGGATCGGCAAGACCACCTACGGCACCCTGGTCGGCCTCGAACCGGCCATCAGCCTGCTCGCCGGGCTCGTCCTCATCTCCCAGACACCGACCGCCGTCCAGGCCGGCGGCACCGCGCTGGTGGTTGCCGCCGGCATCGGCGCGGCCCGCAGGGAACGACGCGGCTGACGAGGGCACCCGTGAGGTCCTGCCGCCGGGCCGAGGCCGAAGGGGCCTTTGGTCACCGCGTCTCCAGTAGGCCTTCGGCTCGTCGACCGACGCTCCGAGCCGGTGTTCCTGGTCGGGCCTCCGTCCACGAGGGAGGCCCGACCGCTCCTGACCTGCCGACTTCGTCGATGGACGGGATTCATGCGAGAGTCCGGGAATCCCGCTGGCACGGGCGCCGCCCCGGCTGGCAGAGTGAGCACCGTGCACGAAACAGACACCGAGGACGGCGATCTGACGGTCCCGCAACTCGTCCGCCACAGGTGGGGGAGCGACCTGCCGGAGGCGGGCCTCCTGCCGCGGTTCACCGAGCCCGGCTGGACCTACCAGGAACAACTGCCCCGCCCGTGCCCCGACTGCGCCGCGGACCTGCACTCGCTGCGCCGCCCGTACGAGTCGGGCGGGCGCCAGTACCGCTACGTCGCCCTGGTCTGCCCCGTCTGCCCGCGCACCTTCACCCTCGCCGACCTCGGTGTGAAGACCTACGACAAGCTCTCGCGCCCCACACCCCCGGTACGGGCCGAGTCCGTCACCCCCGCCCCCGGGCGGCGCGGACGGACCGGTGTCCCGACGGTGACGGTCCGCGCCGCTGCCCGTCTGATGGCCGGACTGGACACCGGCCCGTGCCCGACCGGGCCCGGGGTGACGGTCACCGCGATCCGCCTGCCCCACCCCACCCGCGAACCCGCGCCTGCCCCGGTTGCCCCGGCGTGGCCCGAGGACCTGCCCCTGCCCGCCCGGGAGGAGACCCGGGCCCTGTGGTGGGCCAAGATCACCGACCCCGCCCGGCCGCTGCCCGAGCCGGCGCTGCGCGCAGCCGACGACGTACGGGTCATCGTCCCGGCGGGGGAGCGGTTCGACGGCCTGCGCCACACCCTCACCGGCCTCGGGGCCCGGGTGCGCACCGCCGCGCACTGGGTGGAGGACGAGTTGGTGGCCACGGTGTCCGACCTCGGCGCGCCCGTCGAGCTGGCCGCCTGGCCGGGCGGCGCGGTGACACCGGCCGCGGGCCCCGCCGCCTACGCGGCCCGGGACGCGTTCGCCGCCCAGTGGGACGCCCTGGACGAACTCCCCGCCGGTGACATCGAGGCGTTCGTGCCCGTCGAGGACCTGGTCCCCGAACAGTGGAAGGCGCTGCTGCCGCACCCGGCGTTCAACCCGGTCCAGGCCGCGGCCGTTCCCGCCGTCATCGACGGCGACGAGCACGTGGTGGTCGTCGCCCCGACCGGTGCCGGCAAGACCGCGATCGGCATGGTCGCCGCCCTCACCGCCCACCGGCGCGGCCGTAAGGCCGCCTGGCTCGTCCCCCAGCGGTCCCTGACCGACGAGCTCGACCGCGACCTCGCCGCCTGGCGCCGGGCCGGGCTGCGGGTGGTCCGCCTGACCGGTGAGGCCGCCGTGGACAATGACCTCGTCCGGGACGCGGACCTGTGGGTGGCCACCACGGAGAAGTTCGAGGCCATCTGTCGGGCCGGCTCCCTGCGCGCCGCGCTCGCCGAGGTCGGCTGCCTGGTCGTGGACGAGATCCACCTGCTCGGCGACCCGGTCCGCGGCCCGGTGCTGGAGGCTCTCCTGGCGCGGGTCCGCGAGGACGCCGCCCGGGTGCGGATCGTGGGCCTGTCCGCGACCGTCGCCAATGCCGACCAGCTCGCCGACTGGCTCGGTGCCCGCCTGATCCGCTCACCCTGGCGGCCCACCCGTCTGACCTGGCAGCTGCCGGAGATGCCGATCGACGCGGACGCCCCGGACTGGGCCACCCGCAACCACACCCGCATCCGCCGCACCGTCGACCTGGCCCGCCACCACACCACCACCGGCGGCAGTGTCCTGGTGTTCTGCGGCAGCAAGCGTTCCGTGCGCACCACCGCCCTCGCCCTGGCGCAGGACCGCGGTGTCGACACCACCGGCGCGGACCCGGACGACAGCGACCTGGTGGAGCGTCTGTGCACCAAGGCCGGCGTGCGCCTGCACTACCGGGACTGGCCCCACAAGCGTGACGCCGAGCAGGCCTTCCGCACCCGGGAGGCGGACGTCCTCGTCGCCACCTCCACCGTCGCCGCGGGCGTCAACCTCCCCGCCCGGGCCGTCATCGTCCGGGACACCCAGATCGGGATGAGCCGCATCGAAGTGTCGATGGTCCAGCAGATGTTCGGCCGCGCCGGCCGTATCGGCGCCGGCGAACGCGAAGGCCACGCCTACCTGCTCACCGCCCCGAGCGAGCGCCACCACTGGCAGGCCCTCCTCGCGGCCGGTTACACCGTCACCTCCCGCATCCGCGACCGCCTGCCCGACCACCTCCTCGCCGAGGCCGTCCAGAACCGCCTCGCCACCCTGACCCAGGCCGAGAACTGGTGGAAGGGCACCTTCGCCTTCCACCAGGGCCACCACCCCTTCGACCCCCTCCACGACGCCACCGACTTCCTCACCGAGACCGCCTACCTCACCCGCGTCCCCGACCCCGACGGCGAGGGCGGCGACAGGCTCGAAGCCACCGAACTCGGCCGTCTCACCAGCCGCTTCATGGTCGACGCCGACCTCGCCTCCACCCTCGCCGACGCCACCGCCGACCTCCCCGTCCCCACCGACCCGGACACCGCCGAGGACGCCCTCGTCACCACCCTCGCCACCCGCCTGCCCGCACTCGAGCAGGCCCCCTTCACCGAGCGCGCCAAAGCCGAGCTCTACAACGTCCTGCGCACCCTCGGCCAACCCGACCGCGCCGACACCGACGCGAACCAGGACGAGGACGACGACCGGCAGCCGGTCGCGGGCGACCTCGCCCGCGCCGTCCTGCTCCTCGTCGCCCGCGCGCCCCGCGCCTTCCGCGGCCGGCCCGCCTACGTCCGCGGCATTCCCGCCGACTCCATGGCACCGGTCCTCGACGACGCCCAGCGCTACCTCGCCTGGCTCGGCGCCCAGGGCCCCCTCGCCACCGTCCACCCCTGGATCGCCGTCACCGCCGCCGACCTCGCCCAGCGCATCCGCTGGCGCACCCTGGGCCCCTCGCGCGGCGCCGGCCGGCTGCTGTGGATGTGCGAACAGATGGCCACCCCCGCCCACACCCACGCCCTCGTCCCCGCCATGTGGCAGGCCGCCCGCGCCCGCGGCATCGACTCCCCGGACTGGCCCGGCACCACGGCGCCAGGCGCCTGCCGCCTCGGCCCCGCCGACTACCGCACCCTCCTCGCCTCACGGACCACCGGCACCGAGATCACCCTCCACGCCGACCACGCCCACATCCGCGCACCGCGCGGAGCCACCGTGATCACCTGGAACGGCACCGCCACCGCCCGACACACCACCACCGACGAGCCCGTCGACGCCCCCTACCCGGCACCGCGGCACGACGACCCGTCAGCGGGACGCACCGGCGCCGTCGTCCTCACCCGAGGAGACCGCAGCGCGGCCGGCTGGGCCACCGCCTACAACCGTGCGAACCGAACCGCGCCGGGGAACGCCTGACCGTCGCCGCCGGTGGGGCGGCGTCGGGCGGCCACCGGATCGTGGGGTTGTCTCCTGCGGCACCGGCACCGGCACCGGCAGCCGACCGCCACCGGGTACGCCGGCATCGTCGCCCGGGTGCGGGCGGACCTGGAGGCCGCCGAGGCACAGGTGATCGATGCGACCCGGGCGGCGGGAGGAGTGCGACACCACCTGTTCCTCCCCTCCAGGGCCGGCCTCCAGGGTCTCCACCGGTTCCTTGTGCGGGCGGGGACCCCGGGGGTGCCGCTCCCGCTCGACGGAGGCCGCCGGCACCTGCCTCGTCGTTCGGGTCAGTGGACATCACCCTCGGCCGCCAGGCCGGCCGGGGTGGGGTCCGTTCCCGGCCCGGGGAGGGTCGGTGGGGCTGGGACCGCCCGGCCGTCGGCTCCGGTTCGCGCCTCGGTTCAGTTCAGGTTGGCGGTGAGGACGGAGTCGTCCCTGGTGAGGTGTTCGATGGTGAGTTCGCCGGACGCGCCGTTGTAGGCGCCCGTCCCGCCGGTGACCGCGAACGTGTGGGACCACGGCTGGTAGCCCACCAGCACCTCGGTCACCGCCGGCAGCGGCCGTTCGAAGGCGCCGGTGGCGGACAGCGTCCCGTCGGTCAGGCGCAGCACGACGGTGGCGAGGACGAGGGCCTTGTCCAGGCCGACGGTGACGGGCATGCTGTTCGCGCTCTCGGTACCGGCCGGCTGACCGGCGGCGTCCCGGAGCTCGTAGTGGACGAAGTACGGTGTGCCGGCGGTGAGGACGCTCGGGATGTCGGCCGCGGCCCGTTTGCCGGTCAGGTGCACGTTCGTGGCCCGCCGGGCCGCGTGGGCGGTTCCGGTCGTGCCGATGGCTGCCCCGGCCCCGACGGCCGCTGCGGATGCCATGCGCAGGGCGTTCCTGCGGTCGATGTTCTTCATCATGATCATGTTCCCGATGCCTGGTGTGGTGGTGTGCGGGAGCCCGAGTGGTGGATCCGTGCCCCGGTGGACATGCGGCTCTCTTCCCGGTTGCGTCTGCCGTATTCCGTCGTCGGCGCGGGATTCCCCGGAAGGGAGTACCGGGGGAGGGGTGGACGGGGTCGCCGGTGACCGCCTGGTCTCGACAAGGCCCCCGGCGTGCGCGACGTCGGCCGGCAGGTGTTCCCGCCGAGAAGCGGGTCGCCGGCGCGCGGAAGGGGCTGGACGAGTTCACCGGCCGGCTCTCGCGTCGGGTGGCCGGGCTCGCGGGGTACGAGGGCGCCCAGGCATCCCTGAAATCAGACCTGCCCGGAGTTCCGGAAAACCGGGATGACCTCACGCGTCGCGATGTCGAATACTTCCCCTATGCAGGTCTTCCCCATGAACCCGGATCGGCTCGAAGCACCCCTGGAGCTGCTGGACGACGCCGGTACCGCGTGGCAGCTCCGGAAGAAGCGAGTCGATCTTCGGGCTGTGCGTCGGTTGATGAAGGACCGCGCCTCGATCGTCGTACTCGGAGAGAGCGGCGGGACTCGCCCCCGACTCGTCGCGGAGGACGAGCGCCCGATGCTCTGGGACAAGGTCAAGGACGACGGCAAGGGGCCCGGCGGAAGCCGGACGGCAGGACGCTACCTCGCGCACGAGTTCCGGGCGGACGCCGACCGCCGCATGCTCTATCTGGAAGAGCACTGCTGACGGCGGGACGAGTCACGCCTGGACGAGGATCCGGGTGCGGAGAAGCTGGAATGACGTCCGGCCGTACATGGCTCTCTTGAGCGTTTTGATCCGGTTTGCCTTGTCTTCGACCTTGCGGAGTGTGCCGTTTTCGGCCATCTGTCCTGTGCAGGACGGGCGCTGAACGTCGGGTGGGCTGGTGCTCCGAGGTGGTGCGGCGCGCGAGGAGAGGGGTCAGGTGATGGTGATCTTGAACGTGCGGCTGTTGTTGCCCGGCGTCGGGTCGTCCGGGAGCTCGGCCTCGACGGTGCCGTCCAGTACCTCGGGGTCCATGCCGGAGGCGACCGAGATCCGCACCTCGGCGGTGACCGAGGCACCCGGCGCCAGGCCGGCCGGGACGACGCAGGCGACGGTGTGGCCGAAGGGCAGCGTGGAACAGGTCGCGCCGGAGGACTTCCCGGTGCCCACCACCCCCGGCGGCAGGTGCACGTACAGCGTGAACGGTACGGCGGTGGCGGTGTCGCCGGCGTTGGTCACCACCGGGTGCAGCAGGGTGGAGCCGCCGTCGGCCACCGGGGCGGGGTCGGCGGCCGAGACCACGAGGTCCGCGCCGGCCGCGCACGCGTCGGCGGCCGCCGGTCCGGCGCCCAGCAGCACCGCCGCGCACGCCGCCCGCAGGGCCCTGGACAGCAGCAGTCGGGACATCACGCTCACCCATTTCGTTCGGTACCCGCCGGACCACGGACCGGGGCCGGCGGCAGGCCCGCTCGGGCCGTGCCAGGGCCAGCATCGGTGCCCCGCCGCGTCACCGGAGCGGGACACGACGGGGCACGACGGGGCACCGCCCGTACGGGTGACCCTCGGGCCGTCCGGTGCGGGATCGTCAGACCGTGGCTGCCCGGCACCCGGTCGCTGATTCTTCGCGTCGACGATCGCCCGGGTCACGATCGTCGTACGCTCCACCACGGTGCCGGGCTTGACGCCGTTGAACTCCTTGACCTGCACACCGCGGCTGCCGAGGTCCTGGTGGCTCTCCCGGTCGAGGCTCCACTCCGACCGTTCGCCGGTCCGGGGGTCGAGCCGCGCCAAGGCGATACCGTCGCGGCCGGAGGCGTCCTGCGCGTGCTCGACCACCACGACGCCCGGGATCATGCCGACGGCCTCGTAGCGCGAGGCGGCGAGGCCGGAGGGGACGAGCTGCTCGCGGATGATGGAGCCGATCTCGTTGAACGCCTGCTGGTCGTGGTCCCGATCGCCGCTCACCGTCGCGAAGACGGCTTCAACAGGGCGTCGGGGTCGGTCGGCTGGGCCGCGAGCCACCTGTAGGTCTATTTCGCGCTCACCCGCAGCCTGCGGGCCACCTCCCTCGGCGGGACCCCGTCAGCGAACAACACGGCTGCCTCCGGCCGCACCGACTTGCGGTACTGACGCGCCTTCGCCGCCAAACCGCCCCCATCCGCACAGCGCATACCAACGGCAGAGCGCGCAGATGACCGCCGGTCAGCTGCGCAAACAGGCCAATCACCCTGAAGCGCCAAGGTCAGTCATGTCTCTACATCGATGTCGTCGCTTCGTCCGTCGGCGCTTCCTCGGGCGTGGGGCGCTCCGGTGTCCGGAGGAGCGCCGAGCCGAGGAGCAGCCAGGCGGTGGCGAGCAGCCACCCGCCCAGGACGTCGAGCGGCCAGTGGACGCCGAGGTAGACACGGGTGGCGCCGATGACAGCGGCGAAGGCGATAGCGAGCGCTGCGGCGGCCCGGCGGGCCCCGGGGCGGGTGCGGGCGACGGCGAGGGCGAGCAGCCCGGCGCAGACCGCGGCGGTGAAGGCATGGCCGGAGGGAAAGGCGAACCCGTAGGGCGTGAACGCCCATGCCGAGGCGGGCGGGCGGGGCCGCCCGAAGGCGTGCATCAGGCCTTGACGCAGCAGTTGGCCTGCGACCAGCCACAGCACGGGTGCGAGCAGCAGGGTGGCTGCCGCCCGGCCGGAGCTGTGTGGTCGGTAGGCGCGGGCGAGGACGACGCCGGCGGCGAGGGCGACCAGGTACGGGAAGACGCCGGTGCCGAGGGAGGTGACGGCGTCGGCGGTGGTGACGGCGGCGGACGGCCGGTGGGCGACGGCCCAGTCGACACTCGCCCGCTCGAACCCCAGGGGAGCCCATTCGTTCGAGGCGAGGACCATGGCGATGCTGGCGAACGCCACGACGCAGACCGCGATCCAGGGCGCCGTCCGACGTGTGGTCATGCGGTCAGCCATCGGCGCAGCCTCCCTTCGCGGGCCCGTTCGACCAGGGGTGCGCCGCGGCCGGCGAGCCGGCCGAGGCCGTACCCGGTGGCGGTGCCGACCGCGGCGCCGAGGGCGACGTCGTGCGGGTAGTGGACGCCGACCAGCACGCGGGACGCGCCCATCGCGATCGCGAGGAGCAGGGCGGGCGTGGCGAGGCGGCGGTCGACCTGCCACAGCACGGCCGCGGCGGCGAAGGCGATGACGGTGTGGTTGCTGGGCAGCGACCAGTCGCCGGCGGCGGGGCAGGTTTCGAGGGTGCGTCCGGCGTCCAGCACCTGGCACGGGCGGGGCTCGCGCAGGACGGACTTGAGGAGCGTGTCGGCGGTGAAGGCGGCGACGACGACCAGCGGTGCGGCCACCGCCCGGGCCAGCGTCGCGCCGTCCGCTCGGCGGGCGCGCCACCAGGCGAGGAGCATCAGCACGGCGACCAGGGCCAGGCCGTAGGCGGAGAACGCGGCGACGGCGTGCTGGACGGGGGCGGGCAGGTGCTGGGCCCACTCGTCGATGCGCCGGTACAGGCCGCCGTCGATTCCGCGGCCGTCGAGGGCGAGCTCGCTCGCGGGGCCCCTCACTGGGCCTTGGCCTGACGGCGGGAGCGCAGCACTTCCAGCACCAGCGGCAGCAGCGACACCACGACCACCACGGCGACGATCGGCAGCAGGTAGTGGTCGACGTTGGGGACGGAGGAGCCGAGTGCGTAGCCGGCCATGACGAGACCGACCGTCCACACCAGGCCGCCGACGACCTGCCACAGGGTGAAGGTGCGGGCGTCGACGCCGAGCGCGCCGGCCAGCGGGTTGAGGACGGTGCGCACCACGGGGACGAAGCGGGCGAGGACGACGGCCTTGCCGTGGCCGTACCGGGTGAGGATCTCCTCGGCCCGCACCGCGCCGTCGTGCAGGTGCTTGCTGCGGGAGCGGGCGAGCAGGGCGCGGCCGCCGCGGCGGCCGATCAGGAAGCCCACCTGGGCGCCGGCGAGGGCGCCGACCGCGGCGGCGGCGAGGACCTGGCCGAGGTTCAGGTGGGGGCCGCTGTGTGCGCTGGTGGTGCAGAGCAGGCCCGCGGTGAACAGCAGCGAGTCGCCGGGGAGGAAGAAGCCGACCAGCAGGCCGGTCTCCGCGAACATGATCACGGCGATGCCCAGTGCGCCGAACGCGGCCAGCAGTGAGCCCGCGTCCAGCGGGTTGACGGCCAGCAGGGCCGAGGAGGTGAGCATCGTGGCGCCTTTCCGAGTGGGGCTACCCGCCGACGGCGCCCGGCCCGGTCGCGGGAGGTCCTCCCCGCGGTGGCCGGCGTCGTGTCCGGACAGTCGTGTCCAGCATGGCCGAGCGGCGCTGAAGGGTTCCTGAAGACCTGAAGGTGTCTTCAGGAACCGCTCGCGCGAGCCCCCGCCCGGAGGGGTCTCTCAGTGGACCGTGCCGGCGTTCGGAGCGGGGACACCTGCGGTGACCAGGCTGATGATCAGGGTGCGGTGGATACGGGGTGCGCCGGGGTGGACCCACCCGGTGCGCAGGCCGCGGCACCGGCTGAGCTCCTCCGGCCGAAGGCCGAGCCTGCGGCGCTTCCCGCCGGTCAGCCTGCGGGAAGCGACACCACGAATCTCGCGCCCTCCGACGAGGGCGCGAGGACGATGTCGCCACCGGCGGAGCGGGCGAGGCGGCGGGCCAGCGGGAGGCCCAGACCGGCGCCGTCGTGGCCGTCGCTGGGGTGGGCGCGGCGGCCCGCCTCGAACACGGCCGCGCCTGCGCTCTCGGGGACGCCGCAGCCGTCGTCGGCCACCGTCACCAGGACCCGGCCCGGTTCCCGCTCGCACTCCACGGTGATCCGGCCCGCCGCGTAGCGGCGGGCGTTGTCGAGCAGCGGCACCAGGATGCGCTCCATGAGCGCGGCGGAGACGCCGGCGGTTGCGCCGTCGCCGACCACGGTGACGGGCGGGGCCTCGGGGTGTTCCCGGGAGCTGCGCTCGGACAGTGCGCGGGCCACGTCGGCCACGGTGCTCCGGCCGGGTATCCGGTGATCGCGGGTGCGGGCTTCGGAGAGCAGCGTCTCGCAGATCTGCTGCATCCGGGCCGCGGCGGCGGCGATGGCCTCGTGGGAGGTGCGCTGGTCGTAGGGGCTGCGTGGGCGGGCTGTGAGCCAGTCGGCCTCGGCTGTGATCCGGGCCAGGGGGGTGCGCAGTTCGTGGGAGAGTTCGGCGGTGAACCGTTGTTCGTGGCGAAGTACGGCGGCCTGCCGGTCGAGGAGCTGGTTGAGGTTGCCGGCGAGGCCCGCGAGTTCGGCGAGGTGGCTGTCGGTGCCGAACCGCTGGGCGGTGCCGTGCTCGCTCCACCGGGCGGCGCGGTCGCTCATCTCGTCCACCGGTCGAAGTGCCCGGCCGACGACGGTACGGGTGACGAGGTAGACACCGGTGAGCAGCAGGACGCCGAGGCCGATGGAGCCGGCCAGGACCGAGCGGGCGGTGGAGCGGTAGGCGTCCAGACCGGCCGAGGCCACGACCGTGCCCGCCTGCCGGTCACCCGCCATGATCGGCAGGGCGTACAGGCGGAAGGCGTGGGGCTCGGAGGTGTCGGTGGAGGACTCTCCGGTGCCGGCGAGCCGGTCCGCGCGGTCCTGGAGCGCGTCCGGGGCGTTGGGGCGTTGGACGGCCGTGGTGCCGTGGTAGATCCATATTCCGACGTCGAGGGCCGTGTCGTCGGCGGGCTCGTGCTCGACGATCCGCCCGTCGGGCTGGGCCTCCATGGTCGCGGCCACCGCCGTCGCGCGGGTGCGCACCAGCTCGTCGGCCTGGTGGCGCAGGCGCGCCCCGAGCTCGATGTTGAAGGCGGCGGTGAGCACGGCGACCCAGACGGCGGTGGCGGCCACCGCGAGGAGGGCGAGGCGGCCGCGCAGCGTGGCGGGGGATCGACCGGTTCTCATGCGAGGCGGTATCCGACGCCGCGCACGGTCAGGATGCTCCGTTCGCTGCCCGCCTCGCGCAGCTTGCGGCGCAGCCGCAGCAGGTACTGGTCGAGGGTGTTGTCGCTGACCCGGGCGCCCTCGGGCCATCCGGCGCGCACCAGGGCCAGTCGGCGGACGGCTGCGCCGGGGGTGGACATCAGGGAGGCCAGCAGCCGGAACTCGGTCGGGGTGAGGGCCACCGGGTCGGCGGCCGGGGACCGCAGCACGTGAGCGACGGGGTCCAGGCTCAGGCCGTCGACCTCCACGCCGGGTTCGCGCCCGTTGCGGCGGATCGCCGCGCGCACCCGGGCAGCGAGCTCGGCCAGGTGGACGGGCTTGGCGAGGTAGTCGTCGCCGCCGGCGGAGAACCCGGACAGCCGGTCGGGCAGCGCGTCGTGCGCGGTGAGGAAGAGCACCGGCGCGTCGAAGCCCGCCGCCCGCATGGCATGGCAGACGTCACGCCCGTCGGAGTCGGGCAGGCCGACATCCAGGACGACGGCGTCCACCCGGTCGTCGAGCGCGCGCAGCGCGCCCGCCCCGTCGGCGGCGGTGAGCACCTCGAAGTGCTCCTCGCGCAGGCCTCGGGCGAGCACGTCGCGAAGTCCGTGGTCGTCCTCGACGACCAGCACCCGGTGGGCAGTCATGCGGGCCAGTATCGCCCAGCCGGCGCACCACCCAGGACCGGTGCTCAGGTAGCGTTCAGGTTCGCCGTGCGAGCCTCGCACGCATGGCTACCAATACGGAGCGACGCTCGGCCACTCCCGACGTCCAAGGGCTGCTGAACAAGGTTCCCGAGGTCACGGTCTGGTTCTGGGTCATCAAGATCCTGTGCACCACGGTCGGAGAGAGCTTCGCCGACTGGATCAACATGACCCTCGGCGTCGGACTGATCAACACCTCACTGATCTTCACCGCCGTACTGGCCGCCGCCCTGGCCTGGCAGCTACGCACCCCTCGCTACGTTCCGTTCGTCTACTGGCTCACCGTCGTGGTGCTGAGCGTGACCGGCACCCTCTACACCGACATCCTCACCGACAGCCAGGATGTTCCCCTCGCGGTGAGCAGCAGCGTGTTCGCCGTCGTTCTTGCCGCCGTGTTCGGGATCTGGTTCGCCCGTGAGCGGACCCTGTCGATTCACAGCATCGTCACGCGTCCCCGTGAGTTGTTCTACTGGCTCGCGATCCTGGTCACCTTCGCGCTCGGCACCGCGACCGGCGACTGGACCCTGGAGCTCACGGGCTGGGCCCCCGGCATCGCGGTACTCCTGCCGCTCGGCCTGATCGCCTCGATCGTGCTCGGGCGGAGCCTGGGCGCCGGCACGGTGCTCTCGTTCTGGCTGGCCTACATCCTCACCCGCCCGCTGGGCGCGAACCTCGGTGACTGGTTCGCTTCGCCCGGCGGCGACGGCGGCCTGGGCCTGGGGACCGCGGTGACCAGCGTGGTCTTCCTGGCCGCGATCCTCGCGACGGTCGTCCACCTCACCCGCAGCCGCAGTGATGTGATCGAGGCCGACGGCCGGACCCACACCGTAGGTGCGGGGAACCCGACGCGTGAGCGGGTCATGCTCGGCTACTACGCCGTCGTGGCGATCGCCACCGCGGCGCTCCTCATCCGGGCGCACCAGCTGCCGCACGCCGCCATGGCCGGTGAGGAAGGCGACACCGCGGGCGCGGCGTCCGCCCCGCTCACCCCCGAGCAGGCGACCACCTTGTTCCCCGCCGCCGAGGTGGCGAAGTTCCGAACCGTCACGACCGAAACCCTGGCCAAGCTGAACGCCGGTGACCAGGCCGGCGCGACCACCCGGATCGGCGACCTGGAGAAGGCCTGGGACGACGACCAGCCGACCTTGCAGCCGAAGAACGGGCAGGCCTGGACCGTCCTCGACGGGCAGATCGACCAGGTCCTCGGAGCCCTTCGCACCTCGAAGCCGGACAAGACCACCGAGGTCAAGGCGCTCACCACCCTCCTCACCTCCCTCGGCTGACCGGCCACAGGAGTGCGTCGACGCCCCGCCCGAGCACGGCGGAGGACGGCACCGGATGATCGGGTACCGCCCTCCGCTCGGGCGCTGCTGTCATGGTGAACAGGGCGGTTCCGGCCAGAATCCGGTGGGTGATCACCGTGGCCGGCCGGGCCGGAGGTCCGTCTGCTGGGTGCAGAGCCAGCCGTTGACTCGGTTGCCGGCTGGCTGCCGTGGGTACTGTAGGTCGCCGAGACCCTGCCGGGGAGTCGCAGGCCGCCGGGGATCCTGCTCCAGCGGGACCACTGGTCGGCGTTCCGGTCCCGAAGGAAGCTGTAGTGGGTGGCGCCGCCGTCGTCGCCGACGCGGTATATCACCAGGGGCCCGCGTCGCGGCTATCCCGCAGCGGCCAGACGGGTGCCGAAGAAGTCGGCCAGTTTCGCGACAGTGGGGGTGACGTACTGCTCCTTGTCGTAGAGGTCGACATGGGCGGCGCCGTCGATCCAGTGCAGTTCCTTGGGTCCGGTCGAGCGCTGGAACGCCCGTACGCTCATCCAGGCGGTCACCGCCTCGCGTCCGGCGACCATGAGCAGCGGGCGCGGGGCGAGCAGGGGGAGGGCGGCGAAGGCGTCGAAGGCGGCGATGCGGTCGACACTGGACCAGGTCAACTCCTTCGCTGCGCGGGGGTGTTCGGCACGGGGTGTGCAGTAGTACTCCCAGCCGTCATGGACATGCGGGCCTCCGCGGCGCGCCTCCGCCTCGGTCGCCGGGAAGATCGGGAAGGTCCGGACGCCCCCGTCCCGGGCCTCGGCGGAACGGGCCGTGGCGGCGGCTTCGAGCATGGCCCGGAAGACGGCCGGGTCCTGGGCGCCGTCGGCGCCGTCGCGGAACTGACGGGCCATGTCGGTGGCGCTGACGGTGGCGACGGCCCGGACCCGGTGGTCGGTCGAGGCGCCGGCCAGGGCGTAGCCGCCGGAGGCGCAGATGCCCAGCACCCCGATCCGGTCGGGGTCGGGCTCGGCGCGGGTGGTGAGGAAGGAGACGGCGGCCTTGAGGTCCTCGACCCGCTGCGCCGGGTCCTCCAGGCCGCGCGGCTCGCCCTCGCTCGCGCCCTGGAACGCGGCGTCGAAGGCGAGGGTGACGAAGCCGCGCTCGGCCAGGAGCCGGGCGTACAGTCCGGCGGCCTGCTCCTTCACCCCGCCGCCGGGGTGGCCGACGACGATCGCCGGACGGGGGCCGCCCGTGCCGCCGTCGTCAGGGGTGTACAGGTGGCCGGCGAGGTTCAGGCCGGCGCTGGGGAAGGTCACATCGGTGATCACGGTCTGCTCCGGTGGTGCGACGGGCGGGTCCGGCCGAGGGGGCCGGCTGCGGGGCCTTCTTCGGTGGCCGCTCCTCCACCGTGGCGCGGGGGTGTGCGGGGTGCCAGGGAGGACGCTGCCTATGCACGCCGGTACCAGGCACGGGACCGCGGCGGTGGCGACACTGGAACCATGACCGCCCGCGACCGGACCTCCCCCGACCGGACCTTCCACGGCCGGACCTCCCACGACAGCGCGCTGGGCGACTACCTGCGCGCCCGCCGTGCCGCCCTCGACCCCCGTGGCGCCGGCTTCCCCGACGACGGGCGGCCGCGCCGGGTGCCGGGCCTGCGCCGAGAGGAGCTGGCACAGCTCGCCCATGTGAGCGTCGACTACGTCGTCCGCCTGGAACAGGGACGCACCCGGCGCGTCTCCCGGTCGGTCCTCGACGCGCTCGCCGACGCGCTCCGCCTGGCACCGGACGAACGCGCCTACCTGTTCGCCCTGGCCGACGCGGTCCCGGCCGACCGCGCCCCGACCCCCGCCGTCGCCCCGCCGTCCGGGCGCCACGCCGTGGACCCGCAGCTGCGGCAGCTCCTGGCGACCATGCACGACGTCCCCGCCATGGTCCTCAACCGTCGGCTGGACGTCCTGGCCTGGAACCACGCGGCCACCGTCCTGCTCACCGACTTCGGCGCCCTCGCCCACGGGGAGCGCAACCTGATCCGCCTCACCTTCCTCGACGACGCCTACCGTGCGCTGTACGCGGACTGGCCCCGTGCGGCGCGCGACTGCGTCGCCACGCTGCGCATGGAGGCCGGGCGCCACCCCGAAGACCCTGATCTCGCCGCTCTGATCAGTGAGTTGATGACGCATGACGCGGACTTCCGGGCGTGGTGGACCGGCCACCGGGTCCGCGGCCCCCGGCCGCTCACCAAGACCTACGTCCACCCGCTGGCCGGTCCGCTGACCCTCGACGTCCAGCAGTTCACCGTCGACACCCGGCCCGACCAGCAACTGATCGCCTACACCGCACCTCCCGGCTCGCCGGCCCACGAGAGGCTGAGGTTCCTCCTCCAGTGGGTGCCCTCTCCACGCGGATGACGTTCACGCACGGAGCCTGTGCGGAACCGCGGGGGCCCGGTCAGGGCCGGACTCGAGCCGGGTGGCCGGTACCGATGGCAGTTCAACGCGCCGAACGGGCTGGTGGCGGTGTCGACCGCCGTGTTCGGGACTCCGGAACTGGCGGAGCAGAGCTTCGAGGACCCGCGGGCGGCCGCGCCGGCACCGACGGCCGGGACCACCCACATCGGTGACGGCGTCAGCTGGGAATCCGCGTCGCGACCCGGGGTGATCGGCACCGTGTTCCCGGCAGCCGGGACGCGCGGGCGCAGGACTCTCCGGAATCCCGGCAATGAGGCGCTTGCCGGTACACGGCGAGGAGCCGACATGTCTGGACTGTTCGAGACGAGTGTCGAGGTGGACCGCCCTGCGGGGGAGGTCCTCGGCTGTCTCGCCGACGGTCGCCACGACCCTGAGTTCAGTCCCCGGGGCCTGGAGATCGCGAAGACTCCGGACGGCCCGACCGCGGTCGCGCGAGGACATCGCCGTGCCGGGCGGTGTCGTTCGTGGCAGGTCGGATGCGGAACTGCTTCTCTTTCATGATCATCAGGCGCAGAATGGTCTGCATGACGATGACACGGGTGATCACACAGCAGGCCATCGGGGGTTCCGACGTGCTGGAACTCGCCGAGATACCCCTTCCCTCGCCGGGTCCCGGCGAGGTCCTTGTGCGTGTACGGGCCACCGGTATGAACCCTGCGGACTGGAAGGTCCGGATCGGCAAGGTGGACTTCTTCGGGCCGCCGCCGTTCGTGCTGGGCCACGAGTTCAGCGGGACGGTTGAGGGTATCGGCGAGGGCGCGACCCGCTTCGCGGTGGGCGAGGAGGTTTACGGCTGGACCGTCCCGCCGCGGGGCAGCCACGCCGATCACGTGGTGGTGACCGAGGACCGGATCGCGCCCAGGCCGCGCACCCTCGACCACGTCGGTTCCGCGGCGCTGCCGATCTCCGGCTTCACCGCCTACCAGGCCCTGATCACTCTCTCCGATGTCCAGCCCGGCCAGCGGGTGCTGATCCACGGCGCGGCCGGCGGCGTCGGCCACCTCGCCGTGCAGATCGCCAAGGCCCGCGGTGCGTACGTCATCGGCACGGCCAGCGCCGCCAAGCACGACTATCTGCGCGGACTCGGCGCCGACGAGCTGATCGACTACAGGGTGGAGGACTTCTCGGCGCTGCGCGACATCGACGCGGTGCTGGACACGATCAGCAACGACTACGGCCCGCGTTCCCTGCTCACCCTCAGGCCGGGCGGCATCCTGGTCGACGTCGTCGGTGTCGGCGTGGACCGCACCGAGGTGACGGCCCGCGCCGCGGAACTCGGCATCCGTTTCGTGGAGTTCTTCCTGGAACCCACCCCCGCGGTGCTCACCGCTTTCGCCGAACTCGTCGACACCCACGGCGTGCGTCCCACGATCGCGGCGACTCTCCCGCTCACCGAGGCCGCGAAGGCCCACGAGCTCAGTGAGACCGGCCGGGTGCAAGGCAAGATCGTCCTCGTACCGTAGCCCCGACGTCCTGGATCCTCCAGGTCGGGAAGGTGGCCGCCCCGGCGCCGGTAGCGGGGCGGCCGGTCCCTGCTCCAGGGGGTGATGGTGATCGGGTGACATCGGCTACCGCCCGCAGGCGGGTAGGCCGCAACACTTGGTGCGGGCCGAGTCGGCAGGATGCGCGTCGCGCACGGCCGCCAGCCAGTCCCACCGGGGGGCAACCGGGCAGGCCGGACCGTCCACGGTCCGGCCTGCCCGGCGACGGTCCGACGGCGCAGTACAGGCGGCGGCGAAGAACGGTCCAGCGCATCCGGGCGCTGGCCAGGGTGCGGTGGCGGAGCGCCGCGCTCGGCCACCCGGTCCGCCGTCGACCACAACGCCGTTGTGGTCGACGGCGGACCGGCCCGGCGGCAGGGCAGAACGGGGTCACTGCCAGGCCAGGGAGATCGAGGGGTTCCAGCGCCGTACCGGACAGGAGCCGGCCGGTCAGGGCTCGATGCGCACCGTGACGTAGAGGCCGTCGGGCTCACCGCCGTTGTAGCCACAGCCGCCCGGGCCGCGAGGTCGACGATCTGGTCGACGGGCGACTCCGGACGGGGCACCAGGTCATTGTCACGGCTACCGCGCGATGTCGAGTGCTTCGTCCCAGACGTCGCCTCCGTCCGCCCAGGTCCACAGCCAATGACGCAGCGACGGTGCCGTGTAGCGCAGGCCGTCGTGGGGGTCCTCGCCCCAGTCGGGCTCCCAGCCGTCACCGTCCTGGCCAAGCTCTCCACCACCCGCGCTGACCTCACCCGCCCGCCCACCTGAACCCGGCCCTGTTCGCGAGCCTAGTTGCCGGGGGGTTGTGGCGAAGGCGTCGGAGATGCCGGGGGCGTCGCCGGATACGTTCACGTGATCCTGCGCTGAGCACGGCCGGACCGGGGGCACCGTCCCACGCCCCTGTGGGGGTTCCGACGGCGGTCTTGGGCCCTCCCCGAAAGGGGTGCTGCCCGCTCCCGCACCCACAAAGGACGGCCCGGCCCGGGCGCAGGGTCGGGACGTCCCGAGTCGGCCGGCCTCTACGCCCCCGACCAGCCCATGGCCCCGGAGGGTACCGCCGACGGCATTACACGACACGACTATCCTCACGCGTGGGCGGCGTCGGCGGCCGACTCCCCGGGGCCGGCGGCACGACCGTCCGGGCGGTCGGCACGGTCGGCAGGGTCGGCAGGGTCAAGCGACGGAGGCCCGAAAGGCGCCCCCTTCCCCGGAGCGGAGTGCGTGACGGCCCGTCAGAACCGACCGGAATGCAGCGAAGGCCGACGCTGTCGGCGGAGATCCGGTTTCACCGGGAAATGAAATGGCAACACCCCTGGCGCTCATTTCGTATATCGCATATGTTGCGTCCACGGTTCCGGCAGTTGCACCGACGTTTCAACACCGCACCGCTTCGGAGCTGGATCGCAACCGGCCCCTCCCCGCCCCGCACGTACCGGGACGGCCGTCGGCCGCAGTCCGTCGCACAAGGAGACCCACGCCGTGGCACCACCGCTCCCAGACTCACCGCCATCTCCCTGACAGCCGCTTCCACACTCGCCGCCCAGGCCTGACCGTTCCAGCGGCAGGCTCCGGAACCCGCCGGCCCGGCCACCGTCGAGCCCCGAATCCCCGCGGTACGGACCCCGATCCGCCCCCCACGGTCCGACATCGCGAAGCACCGAGCGGGACGGCATCCACCCGCCGGGCAACCCCACGCTGCCGCCACCGGGCACCGCACCGGCCAACCGGTCGCCTGCCCGGAGCGCCAGAACACCTCCCGAAACCGGCCGCACCCCCTCAGCCGGCACCGACCACCTTCACCCCCGCCCACACACCCGTCCCCCACGGAGGAAGAACATGTCCAGACCCGAGCCGCAAGGCATCAGCCGCCGCTCCATCCTGCGCGGCGCGGCCGTCGCCGGCGCCGCAGCGGCCGTCTCCCCGCTGCTCAACCTCTCCAGCGCCGCGGCCGCCACGGCCGGCAACTACACCATTCGCTTCGACCTCGACTCGGCGAAGAAGCAGACCATCCTCGGCCTCGGCTTCGAGATCCAGTCCGACTCCATCAACTCCGGCAACGCCGGCACCAGCAACCTGGTCAGCGCCGTGCCCTACGACCTCACCCCGAGCGAGCGAGCCCGCTTCTACAGCCAGATGCTCAAGGGAGGCCGCTCCGACCGCGGCTTCCGCTACTGCCGCCTCGCACTCGGCCTCTACCACCGCGGCCTCACCCCCGACCGCAAGCGCTTCATCGACCGCTACCCGGGCCAGACCGACCTGCTCGCCGAGATGGTCCGCGAAGCAGGCATCGAAGGCCTCGGTGTCGAGTACTGGTCCCCGGCACCCGGCTGGAAGTCCAACAACCTGCTCGGGAATCCCAACTACGGGAACCCAACGCTTGCAAGCAGGCTCGCGTCCTTCGAACCCGCCTTCCTCAGCCAGCTGGGCGACGCCATGGTCGCCGACCTCAACTACCTGACCGGCCCCCCGGAGAACCCGCGGCTGAGAATCTCCTGGTGGGGACTGCAGAACGAGCCCTACCTGGACGCCTCGTACGGCGGCTGCGTGTACTCCGGCAACGAATACCTGCAGGCCTTCAACGCCATCGCCCCCAAGATCAAGGCCGCGTACCCCGATGTGAAGATCCACGCCACGAGCCACGAGGGCTGGGAACAACAGTGGGGTCAAGCCCTCAGGGGCTCCACCGACGCCCTGAACCACATCGACGCCTGGACCTACCACCGCATCGGGCACGACAGCAACGACCAGATCACCACCAACTACATCCCCGACCCCGCCGTCGTCGGCACCGCCGCCGTCAAGCCCGTCTTCAACAACGAGTTCGAGTACCAGTCGAGCCAAGTCACGGCGAACGCCGGTGAGAACACCCTCAACACCGCCCAGTCGATCATGAACTGGATGACCTTCCAGAACTCCCCCACCTGGTGGTGGCTGCACGCCCTCAAACCCACCACCAACGCCGAATCCAAGGGCTACTCCCTCGGGTTCTGGCGCCCCCCGCACGACACCGACTTCGGTCCCAACCACTTCCCCGACCTCCCGGTCGGCCACTGGACGTGGAACCCCCGCAACTGGAACGCCGTCGCCGGCTTCGTCAAGTTCATGCCCTGGGACTCCGTGCGCTACCACGTCGACGAACCCCACCCGAGCGACGGCGTCCTCAACCCGCTGCAGAATGCCAGGTTCAACCCCAACCAGCGCATCATGGCCTGGAAGACCCCCGGCGGCAAACCCGTCATCGCCATCACCAACCGCTCCGCCACGCCCTACACCTACACCATCGACACCGGAACCTCCGCCACCTTCCGCGGCTACCGCTACGGACCCACCACCAACCAGCAAGGCATCACCAACACGAACGGCACCTACGGCAAGAGCGGCCCGACCCTGGAGCTCACCGTCCCTCCCATGTCCATCGAGTTCTGGGTCCGCGACTGACACCAACCCGTCGGGGGCGGCACCACCACCCGACACCCCGCCCCCAACACCCCGACACCCCGCCCCCGAAAACCCCCAAGCAGACCACCACCGCGCCCCCGCGACCCACCCGCACGAACCCAGCACCCACTCCGGAAGCAACACGACGCCGTCGGCACCCCCGCCCGAACACCACGACCGCCGACCGGAACACGCCCCTTCCGATCCTCAGCTTCGTCCTCCCCCGCGGACCCACCTCTGCGGGCCCGACCCGTGGGGGGTCGAGGAAGGGACGAAACCGATGGGTGTGGGCGGAGCGTCTGTAGGGGCAGGGGTAGGGGCGCGGTAGCTTGTGGTCGCGGGCCCGGGTTGCCTCCCTGACAAGTCGCAGCCAGGGCCCGACCTTTAGACGTGGCGAAGGGCTGGACCGGACCGCGGCAGGGCAAGGATGTGCCCGCTGGTTCCGGGACGGGTGCCTCAGGGGTCGGATCCACGGCGAGATAGCATCAGGGCGCCGACTGACGGCTGCTCAGGTTCATCGGCCCTGTCGCGCGACTCGCGCGAGGCCGCCTTTCACCCCTGGAGGTCATGTGTCGACCATCAATGTGCTGGCGCCCGAATTCCCCGAGTCTCAAGGGGACGCCACCCTCTTGAAGTGGATCTACAAGGTCGGTGAGGGAGTCAAGCACGACGACATCATTGTCCAGATCGAGACCACCGATATTGTCTTTGACGTGCCTGCGGGTAAGGACGGCACTCTGCAAACGGTCCTGGTGAACGATGGCTCACTTGTCACCTCGCAGCAGGTCATCGCGACCATCGAGCTCTGACCGCCCCGCAGCAAGGCGGACCGAATCGCCCGTCGGCTCGACCCCGAACCGGGTGCCGTGCGATCTCTGATGTCGCTGCTGCTCCAGCACGACCTGCGAGGGTGCCGCATCCTGGTCCGGCAGAAGTCGGTGCCCGATGATTCCTGTCGACTCTGCAACAAGGGCGGCGGCACACTGCTCGGTGCCGAGCAGCCCGGACCCTGGGCTGCTCGGCACCTTCGCGGGTGCGGGAGCGGGATGAAGGGGCCCGAAGCCAGGCTCTGGTGGTTGGCGGCACTGGTCCGCGGCCTGCTTGGTCGCTGACAGTCCAGCCTTTCCGTGCTGTCGGGGGTGTGTCAGTTCGGGGTGGGGAAGAGGGATTTCTGGGTGGCCCGGTAGCGGTAGGACTCGGTGCCGGTCTGGATCAGGGTGCAGCGGAAGGTGATCCGGTCGGCGATGGCCGCGCTGAGGCGGGCGTCGCCGAAGGTCTTGTCCCATTCGGTGAAGGGAGAGTTCGACGACCGCGGTGGCCTTGCGCTCCTCGCGCTCGGTGAAGATCTGGAACAGCAGCTTGGCGCCCTTGCGGTCCAGATTGAGGTAGCCGAACTCGTCCAGGCACAAAAGATCGATCTTGCTGTAGCGGGCGATCACGGAAGACAGCCGGCGGCTCGCGTCGGCCTCAGCTTCTTCGCCTCCGTCGACGAGAAGCTGCACCGGATGGCGGCCGCCGCCCCCGGGGTCAAGCCGGGAGGCCAGGAAGTGATCAACCTGCTCGCCCGGCGGGCCGGTTCCCTGCACCTCGGGACGGCGAACTATTGCTGCTTCACCGACCCGTCCAAGGCCCTGTGCCTCGCCCTGGCCGGCACCCCTGCCGCGACGAAGCCGGCGGGGATGTGCGACTCTACGCGCTGCCCGCAGGCCACCCACCACCCCTGCCACCGGCCCGTCTGCGCCTCCAATGCCGAGAACAAGAAGGCCTTCTTCACCCGCGCCGTCGTGCCCCGCTTGGGCACAGGCAGGGTGAGCCCGCGCAGACCATGGGACCCAGATGCTGCAATCCCTCGAAGGTGGCCGCCTCGAATTGGGCGTCGCGGGTGGAGGTGGTTTTGGTGAGGTCGGCTTGGCCGAAGCGGGGCTTTGCGGCCAACTGAGGGAGTTCGCCGGTCTGGAGCTTTCCGTGGTTTGTGGGCCGGTTGTTTCCCGCATCGTTGGAGATCATTTCCCGGGGGAGCTTCGTTCACTCGACCCCGAGGGCATCCGGCCTCACGGTTCGGGGCGGGCGCCTGATCGGTGGGTCGGCGTCGGTCGGCGGCCTGTTCGTCTGTCGTTCGTCTGGCGTGGTTCCGCCTTGCGGACCCGTGTCTCGCTCTCCTTGACCGACCGGGCCCGGGTCGCGATGGTGCGGGGAGGCAGGGGGTGCGGGGTGGGGGTCAGTGGTGCAGGGTGAGGGGCAGTGCTTCCAAGCCGCGCAGCATCATCGTGTTGCGCCAGCGTAGGTCGTGTTCCTGGCAGGCCAGGGTCGTTCCGGGGTAGCGGGCGAGGAGCGCGGTGAGTGCGATCTCGGTCTCCAGTTTGCCGAGGAGGGCTCCGAGGCAGCGGTGGATGCCACCGCCGAAGGCGAGATGGCCGGTGTCCCGGCGGTCGAGGATGAGGCGGTCGGGGTCCTGGAAGCGTGTCGGGTCGCGGTTGGCCGCGCCGAGGGACAGCAGTACGAACTCGTCCTTCGGGATCTCCACTCCGCCGACGTCCACCGGTTCGGTGGTGAAGCGGGTGGTGGCCATACAGATGGGGGAGTCGTAGCGCAGAAACTCCTCGACGGCGCTGGGCATCCGGGTGAGGTCGGCGCGCAGCCAGGCGGCCTGGCCGGGGTCGCGCAGCAGTGCGAGGCAGGAGGTGCTCAGCAGGTTCACGGTGGTCTCGTGTCCGCCGATCAGCAGCAGGGCGACCATGCCCACGATCTCGTCGTCCGTCAGCTCTCCGCGCTCGCGGGCCTCCAGGAGCTCGGTGAGCAGGTCGGCGGGGCGGTCGTTGCGGCGGATACGCCGGTCGGCGATGGCCAGGGCGTAGGAGCCCATTTCCTGGACGGCTCGCCGGAACGCCGTGTGGTCGCCCTGCTGGGTGACGATGGCGGTCGACCATGTCCGGTAGAGGTCGCGGTCCTCGGGCGGGAAGCCGAGCAGTTCGCAGACGACGAGGATCGGCAGGGGGAAGGCGAAGTCACGTACCAGGTCCACCGTGGCGGTGGTGGTGCTGGTCGTGTGGCGGGCGGCTGCCGCGTCCAGCCCGTCGAGGAGTTCGAGGGTGATGCGTTCGACCATCGGCCGCATCGCCTCGACCCGCTTGCGGCTGAACGCCGCCTGGACCACGTGGCGCAGGCGGGTGTGGTCGGGCGGATCGCTGCTGAGCATGTGGGTGATCTCGCTGCCCAGGGTGGCGCCCTCGACCCGGCTGTCGGCCAGGGCCTGGGCGCGCCGCGCATCCTGGGCGAAGCGGCGGTCGGACAGCGCGGCCCGGACGTCGACGTAGCGCGGGATGATCCACAGCCGCGGGCCGCCGTCGATGTGCAGCACGGAGACCGGGGCGGATTGCCGCATCCTGGCCAGGGTCGGGTACGGGTCGCTGAGGAACGTCGGCGGGTTCCGGTGCGGTTCCGTCGTCTCGGGCTTGTCCGGCCGGTGCGTCTCCGGCCGGGGACCGTTCGTCCGGTGCGTCTCCGGCCGGGGACCGTTCGGCCGGGGACCGTTCGTGCGGGGTGCTGCCGTCGCTGCGGTAGCTGTGGTCATGGTGTTCTCCTGTCCTCACCGGCACGGCCGGCGCCGCGGCGGGGTGCCGGGCGTGGCACCCCGCTACGGCGCCGCTGGGGCTCACTGCAGAGGCGACTTCTCCTCCGTGTCCGTCTTCGTGCGGGTGGCGCAGGTCCGCGCCGGGCCGTTCGGCCGGACCGGGACCGCCTTGTCCAGGGCGGCCTGGGTGTGCGGCGGAATGATGATCCCGCGCTCGCGCTCGGTGGCGCTGATGGGGTCGACGCGCAGTCCGTGACGCTTCATGGGGTTGACCTTTCTTCGGTGTGGTGGACGGGGTGGTGCGAGCCGGTCCGCCCGTTGGTGCGGCGGTCGGCGGTTCTGGGGGAGGCGCGCAGCGTGTCGTCGGCGTAGCGCACCATGGCGGCCCAGGCGGCGGCGTGTCCGGCCGGGTCACGGCCCACGTCGTGTCCGCCGCCGAGCCACCGGACGCGATGCGGGACGTCGCGGCGCCGCAGCGCGGCGAGGTAGCGCTCGATCTGTTCCGGAGGGCACTTCTCGTCGTCCGCCGAGGCGGCGAGGAAGAGCGGGCCGCGTACGCGGTCCACGTAGGTCATCGGGCAGGCCGCGTGATAGCGGTGTGGCACCTGCTCGGGGGTGCCGCCGAAGAGGCGGTCGTCGACCTCCCGCAGTGCCGGGGTCGTCGCCCGGTACGCCGCCGTGTAGTCGGCCACCGGGGCGACGGCCAGCCCCACGTCCCACAGCCGGGGCTGGACGCCCATCGCCAGCAGCGTCAGATAGCCGCCCCAGGAGTAGCCGCACATGCCAGTACGGCCCGGCTCCGCGACTCCCGCGTCGATGAGGTGGCCGCGCACCGCGGCGAGGTCTTCGAGCTGGGCGAGGCCGACCCGGTGGCCGAAGTCGTCCCGCCAGCGGGGGCCGTAGCCCGTCGAGCCGCGGTAGTTGGTGCGCACCACGGCGAATCCGGCCCGGACCAGGGCCTCGGTCCGGGCGTCATAGGCGTCCCGGTCGTGGGTGTGGGGCCCGCCGTGGACGAGGAAGACCGTCGGCCAGGGGCGGTGGCCCGCCCCGCGTCCGGGCGGGGTGGCCACAAAGCTGTGGATCCGCCCGTACGGCCGCCGTGTCCACAGCTCGCGGCGCCCGGATCCGGTCGTTCCGCCGGGCGCCGTGCCGCGTGACGCCGTCGTGGAGGGGTCGGAGGGGTCGGAGGGGTCGGGGCGGTCGGAGCGGTCGGGACGTTCCGGGGGTTCCGGGTGCTCCGCACGTTCCGGGTTTTCCGGGTGGTGGATCAGTGGCCGGGGCGGTTCGCCGTCGCGGCTCCACAGGCAGTGGACCGTGCGGTCGGGTGCGCAGGAGAAGTCGATGATCGTGCCCTCGGGCGTGGGAAGCACCGTCGTCGTACCGCGGTCGAGGTCGGCGCGGAGCAGGCGGCTGCGTCCCGCCCGGTCCTGTTGGACCAGCGCCGTGCGGCCGGGCCCGTACCAGCAGGCGGTGATCTCCGTGTCGAAGTCGAGGGCGGAGCCGGGACCGTGCGTACGGATCCCCTCGCCCTGCCGCCAGAAGGCCAGGGTGTAGCGGCCCGCGCGTTCGAGGATCAGCAGCAGTTCCGGCCGTGCGGTGGTGAGGTCCGGGCGGAAGCCCAGCGCCCACACCGCGCCGCCGGCGCCGTCCCCCGCTGCGCTGTCCCCCGCTGCGCCGGGGACGGCGTCCACGAGGACGCCGGAGGCCGGTGACCACAGCCGGACCGCGGCCGGTCCGGCCGGGCCCCCCGCGGTGGCCAGCAGTCGGCCGCCGGGGGCCAGGCCCGCCACGGCCGCGTAGCCGGGCTCCTCGGCCACCAGGCGGGCGCGCTCGCCCGGCCGGCCGAGGTAGTACCGCGAGCGGTCCGCGACCCCGACGCCGACGGCGGCGAGGCCGCTGCGAGGGTCGAAGGCCAGGCCGTGCATCCGCCCGGCGGGTACGCCGTCGAGCGCCGGGCGCGGGTGGCCGCCCTCGAACGGCGCGCGCAGCCAGCGGCCTTGACCGCCGGGAGCGGCGTCGAACCACCACAGGCCGTGGCCGTCCGGCTCGATGGCGGCGGTCTCCACACCCAGCGGTGCGGTGGTCACCTGGCGGCGCTGACCCGTCGTCAGGTCCCAGGCCACGATCTGCGGGAGACCGTCCACATACCGGGTCTCGACCGCTCGCCCTCCGTCGCGGGCGGCGAAGGACGGGACGTGCACCGCCGTTCCGATGTCGCCGCTCATCGCCGTCCCTCCCTTCGTCGGTATCCGCTCCCGCCGCCGGTGGCCTTGGCTGTGGTGGGCTCCGACGGCCATCACGCTGCCGGACGGGCGGGCTGCGTGGCAGGGAAGAAAGCGCAGCGGCACCGACAGTGGGCTCCTGCCGGGCCTTCCCTGGCACCGGACGGTGGGCGGGCGACAGGGTACGGGGGCGACCACACGACCCGGACCCACCGAGGAGAAAGGGGCGACCCGATGACGATCGCGGCGACCCGGCCCGGCGCAGCCCCCGTCCCACCCGGCGCAGCGCCCGTGCCAGCCGGCGCAGCGCCGAACGGCACAGCGGGTGGCAGGCCGAGCCGTGCGCTGACGGCGGTCTATGTCGCGGGCGCGGTGACGGCGTTGGGCACCCAGATGACCATGCTCGCGCTGCCCTGGCTGGTGCTGGAGACCAGCGGCTCGGCCACCCGGGCGGGTCTGGTCTTCGCGGCCCAGGTGCTGCCCATGGCGCTGCTCGGCTTCGCGGGCGGGGAAGTCATCCAGCGCCTGGGCGCCCGCCGGACCATGGTCGTCTCCGATCTCGCCCGCGCCCCGGTCGTGGCGCTGATCCCGCTGCTGCATGCCCTGGGCGCGCTCGATCTGGCCGTCCTCGTGGCGATCGTCGTGGCGCTCGGGGCGCTGGCCGTTCCGTACCACGCGGCACAGCGGGTGCTGGCGATGGAACTGCTGAGCCCGCACGCCCGCTCTCTGGCCCGGGCCAACAGCGCGCTGGCAGGTGTGCAGAACGGCTCGGCGTTCGCCGGACCGGCGCTCGCGGGGGCGCTGATCCCGCTGGTGGGGACCACATCGGTGGTGTGGCTGGACGTGGCCACGTTCGCCTTCTCCGGGTTGCTGCTGCTGCGCCGCGTCCCGGCGGGCGGTGGCGGGGCCGCAGGGTCCGCGGCCGGGCCCCGCGGCCTGTGGGCGGGGGTGCGGCATCTGTGCGGTGACTGGTTCCTGAGCCGGGCGATGCTGTCCACCGTGGTGTTCGGGCTGATGCTGCGAACCCTGATGATCACCCTGCCGGTGCTGGCGTTCGCCCGGTTCGAGGGGGACGCCAGGGTCGGCGGCCTGCTGATCGCCGCCGATGGTGCCGGTGGCCTGGTGGGCGCGGTGGCCGCCTATGTGCTGGCGGCACGGATCGCCCCCGTACGACTCGCCCGTACGGCCCTGGTCTGTGTCGCTCTGCCCCTGTGGACGCTCCTGGTGCCCGTGCCGGCCGGCGTGCTCGCCGTCGCCGTCGGCCTGTCATCGGCCGCCGCGCCCCTGGCGAACGCGCCGCTGATGGGCCTGCTCTCCGCCCGGCTGCCGGACGGCTTCGGGCCCAAGGTGTTGCAGGCCGTGGTCACGATCAGCGCCCTGGCCGGGCCGCTGGGCTTCCTGGCCGCGGGCGCCGTGCTGGACCGGGCCGGTGTCGCGGCGACCCTGTGGGGCGTCGCCGCGCTCGCGACGTTCGGCAGCGGCAATCTGATCCTGGCCCTGCGCCGCCTCCAGGCCACCGGGGCCCCGGACTGACCCGGTCCTGCGGGAGGACCCCGGTGGACGAGGGTCACGCGGCGGCGGAGTTCACCGGAAGTCCTCCTCGCGGTCCTCCGCGTCCGAACCCGCCGCGGTGGCCTCGCGCAGCTCGATGCGGCGGATCGGGATGTGGTTTGTCCGGACGGTGAGCCGGGCGTGGTTGCGGGTTGCGGGTTGCGGGTTGCGGGTTGCGGGTTCCGGCGTTGGTGGCGGGGTCAGTGGCGGGTCTCGATTCGCAGGTTGCCGGTGGTCACCCGGCGGATGGGCTCGCCCGTCAGCAGTTCGTGCGGTTGGCCGAGGGTGATCGCGCTCGCCGCGTCGAGTCGGGCCTGTTGGGTGTTTGTCAGCTCGACCGTCAGGGCGCCCAGGTTGTCTTCCAGTTGGGCGGGGGTGCGGGCGCCGAGCAGCGTGCTTGTGACGCCCGGTTTCCGCAGGGTCCAGGCCAGTGCGACCTGGGCCGGGGTGCGGCCCAGCTCGTCGGCTGTCTTCCGGACGACCTCGGCGACGTCGAGGTTGTGTTCGGTGAGGGTGCCCAGGGCGAGGTTGTGGCTGCGGCGGGTGCTTCCGTCGGGGCCGGCGCCTGTTGTGCCGATGTCGTTCCGGCGGTATTTGCCGCTGAGCACTCCGCCGCCGAGCGGCGAGTACGGGATCACGCCCAGGCCCAGTTCCCGGGCCATCGGGATCAGGTCGCGTTCCGCGGTGCGTTCGATCAGGCTGTACTCGAGCTGCAGCGCGACCAGGGGTGACCAGCCGCGCAGGTCGGCGATCGCCTGCATCCGGGACACCTGCCAGGCCGGGGTGTTGGAGATCGCCACGTACAGTACCTTGCCCTGCCGGACGAGGTCGTCCAGGCCGCGCAGCACCTCTTCCACGGGGGTTCGGGAGTCCCAGACGTGCAGGTACAGCAGGTCGAGGTAGTCGGTGGCGAGCCGTCGCAGGCTGCTCTCCACGGAGCCGAACAGCGCCTTGCGGTGCCCGCCCCCGGAGTTCGGGTCGCCGGGGCGGCGCAGGGTCGAGTACTTGGTCGCCAGTACCAGGCGTTCGCGTTCCTGCTGGGCGAACTCGCCCAGCAGGCGCTCGGAGCTGCCGTCGGTGTAGGTGTCGGCGGTGTCGAGGAGGTTGCCGCCGAGCCCGACGTAGCGGTCGAACAGCTTGCGGGCCTCGGCCCGTTCCGCGCCCCAGCCCCATTCGGTGCCGAAGGTCGCGGTGCCCAGGGCCAGCGGTGAGACCCGCAGTCCCGAGCGGCCCAGCAGCCGGTAGTCGTCGAGGGCCAGTGCCATCGGGTTCTCCTGTGTTCGCGTGTGTTCGTGTTCCGTTGCCGGGACCGAGTCTGCGGCGGGGGCGGTCCCCGGATAAGGGAGGGGCTTTCCTGGGAAGGCCGGTCCCACCCCGGCGGTTGGACCGGTCATGACGACACGAACGGTGGACACCACCGAGGAACTGGCCGCCTTCCTGCGTGGCAGGCGCGAACGGCTGGACCCGGAGCGGCTGGGCCTGCCCGCGCACCGGCGGGCCCGGCGGACGCCGGGACTGCGCCGCGAGGAGGTCGCCGAGCTGGCCGGGGTCAGCACCGACTACGTGGTCCGGCTGGAGCAGGGGAGGGGGCTTCGGCCCTCCGCGGAGGTGCTGGCGGCGCTGGCCCGGGCTCTGCGGCTGGCACCCGGCGAACGCGACTACCTGTTCGACCTGGCCGGACACCGCCGCCCTGGCGGCACCCGGGGCGGGGCGGCCACCGGTGCGGCGCCGGCGCTGGCCCGTCTGGTCGGCGAGCTCTCCCCGCTGCCCGCCGCGTTGCTGGACCACCGCTACGACCTGCTGGCCTGGAACCCGGAAATGGCCCGGCTGCTGCCGGAGTTCGACGCCGTGCCGCCGCAGCGGCGCAACGCGATGTGGCTGTGCCTGCTGTACCCGCCGATGCGCGGCTTCTACGCCGATCGCGAGGGGGTGCTGCGCGACGGTGTCGCCCATCTGCGCGCGGCCTGGGCGGCCCACCCGCAGGACCGGGAACTGGCGGGGCTGATCGCCGAGTTCACCGCGCAGGACGAGGACTTCGCCCGGCTCTGGGCCGAGCGGGAGGTCCGTGTCAACGGCCGCGGTCGCAAGCTGCTGCGCCACCCGGCCGTCGGGGCGATCGCCGTCGACTTCGAGGTCCTGCTCCCGCTGGAGGACCCGGAGTTGCGGCTTCTGGTCTACCGTGCCGCGGACGACGAGAGCCGCGCAGCCCTGCACCGGCTGTGCGGCGCTGACGGGTGCCGAGAAGGCTGACAGCTCGCGGTTGGTCGCAGGAAGCGTGAGCAGGTGGTGCCGGCAAGGGTGTCCCAGGGAGTGGTGCCGGTAAGGGTGTCCCAGGGACCCGAAACCGCAGCTCGCCGGCCCTGACCGGTTCCGACTGACGTGTCCGGGCTCATCCGGTTCGCCTCGGGTGACGCGGGCCCGGATGCAGGCGGGGACGGCACGTCGCTTCCGGTCGTCGGTGATGGCCCGGTTCCCGGGCTGTTCCTGCGGTTGGGCGACCGTGTGGTTCCAGATCGCGGGCGTCGGTGTCCGGTGGGCGAGGCATGGGCGGCGGTGCTGGTGGTCGGTGCGGGGCGAGGCTTTGAGGTCGGCGGCGATGGCGTCCGGGGCGGGGTCGAAGGCGTGGGGGTTGTCCTGGGCGCGGGCCCACCTGCCGAGTCTGGTGGGCCCGGTGCCGTGCTCGCCGGCTTCGATGCCCGGGAACCGGGCTGCTTCGAGCGGGCCGCGGCCGCGAGCGCGTCGGACGAGGTGGGTGGCCCGCGTTGCGACGTGGGATGAGGCCGCCGGCGGCGGTGAACGCGCTGAGGTGCCGGTCGGCCCGTTTCTGGGGGAGGAGGGCCGGGATCTGTTCGGGCCGGTGGCCGACCTGGCTCGTGGGGATGCGCCGGGTCGGCTGCCGCCCGGTACGGCGATGGGTGGGGACGAGGGTCTCGGCAACGGCGCGGAACCGCCACGAGCACGACGGGCGTTGCCGCTTGAACACGTGGCCCCGGCTCTGGTGGCGGGTGGGGACGATGCCGGTGCGGGTGCGGTTCTCCACCGGGGCCGGGGGAGGCATCGCGGCGGCGGAGGCCGTCCGCGGTCAGGATGCTGTCGGCGGCGTGGAGGAAGGCGGCGCCGGCGCGGGCATCGGTGGGCAGGGTGTTGGAGTAATGCTCCTCGCCGGGGCCGTGGTGCTCGGCGGTGTATCGGTCGGCGGCCTCGGCGGTCTCGGTGACCGCGGTGGGTGTGCCGGGGCGGACCCGGGTCCAGGTGATGATGACCGGCGCGGCGACGGGCTGCGGCTCGGCGAGGTACTGGCCCGATGTGACCGCGGGGCGTTGCGGCGCGAGCATCAAGAGGATCTTCTCCTGAAGCGCGAGGGGTCCTGGACCGGGACGGGGTGCCAAGAGGTGGGACGGGCAGCCGGACCGGTGAGGCGGCCCACGGCCCGATCCCTCTCGCCCTCCCGTGGCGGCCTCCGGCTCCGAAAGCGGTCCCGTCTCGCCTCCTCGGCGGCTGTCCCGCAGGGTCGCGGTACGCCCGGCCGCCCGCGGCCCGCGGCCGGCCGCCCGCCGTCGCTGCCCGCTGCCGGTCGGCGCGGCCGCGGGCGGGAGCGGGGTCGGTCAGCGGTCGAGGTCGATCGTGAAGCGCCTCGTGCCCGCAGCCATCGTGTCGGCGTGGATCGAGCCGCGGGCGCGGTCGAAGTCCCCGGTGCCGGGTGTCGCGGGTGAACCTGGCGGGGCTGGGGGCCGCGTCGGTCGCGCTGACCGTCGCGTTCGTGGTGATGCCGCGCCCGGACGGCGAGGTCGACCTGCTGACTTACGGCCAGGGCTCGTTGGGCCGATACGTCTACTGGGTGTTGCTGACCGGCGACATCGCGATCGGCCTGGCTGCGGCGGCGCGGCTCTGCTGGATCCACGGCAGGCACGTCGCGCCCGGCCCGGCGCGGACCTCGTTGTGGCTGATGCGGGTCTCCACCCTGCTCGGGACGGTGTACCTGCTCCACCGCCTGGTGTACCTGACGGTGGATCAGGCGGGGTTCGACGTACCGCAGCCGGCCGCGATAGCCGGGACCACCCAGGTGCTGCTGGCGCTCACCCTGGTGCTGTTCGCACTCGCCGTCGTCTGGCCGGCGCTCGCCGAGTACCGGCACAAGCGCGCGGCCGCGCGGCAGGCGGAACGGATCGCGCCGCTGTGGCGGCTGCTCCAGACCGCGACGCCGGGGGTCGTCCTGCCATTGCCCGAGGAGCTGAGGCGCAAGAACCCCCGGTTGCGGCTGTACCGGTACGTGATCGAGATCAGGGACAGCGTGCTCGCCCTGGAGGGGCACCTCAGTGACGCCCATCCGGCCTTGGCCGAGCGGGAGTTGCGGGCGGCGGGCGTCTTTGGCGGCGAGCTGGCGCCGGCCGTGGAGGCTGTGCTGGTGCGCCATGCCGCCGCGGCCGAACTGGCCGGTCGGGCGGCGGCTTTCGGCGGCCGCACGCTCGTGCGGGGTGAACTGGACCTGGCGGCCGAGCTGCACTGGTTCGAACAGGTCGCGGCTGCGGTGGGCTCGCCGGCGGTGGTGTCCGCCGCCGAACGGCTGGACGCCGTACCCGGCGCGTCGGTCGGCGGACACCCGGGGTGACGGGTTGACGGGTCGGCGGACACCCGGGGTGACGGGTTGACGGGTTGGCGGACACCCGGGGTGACGGTTGACGGGGTGGGGGGTCCCGGGGTGCGGGTGGTGGTCGCACCCCGGGGGTGGGGGTTATCGGGGGTTGCCCCAGGCGATGTAGGTGGGGGAGCCGTCGTCGTTGCGCAGGTGGAAGGTGGAAGGTGGCGGTGGAGGGGCGCCAGATGCCGATGTTGGCGGCGGGTCCGCCGTTGCCGCCGTCCCAGTTGCCGGCGACGGGGATGTCGTTGCCGCCGCCCCAGTCGAGGAGGACGAGGCTGCCGTCGTCCATGCGGAGGTGGAACTGTCCGGTGGAGGGGCGGAAGATGCCGACGTTGTCGGGGCCGGTGCCGTCCCAGTTGCCGGAGACGGGGATGTCGCCGGGGCCGCCCCAGTCGACGTAGGTGGGGGAGCCGTCGTCGTTGCGCAGGTGGAACATGCCGTTGCGCCAGATGCCGACGTTGGAGGCGGGGCCGCCGTCCCAGTTGCCGGCGACGGGGATGTCGTTGCCGCCGCCCCAGTCGATGAGGACGAGGCTGCCGTCGTCCATGCGGAGGTGGAACTGTCCGGTGGAGGGGCGGAAGATGCCGACGTTGTCGGGGCCGGTGCCGTCCCAGTTGCCGGAGACGGGGATGTCGCCGGGGCCGCCCCAGTCGACGTAGGTGGGGGAGCCGTCGTCGTTGCGCAGGTGGAACATGCCGTTGCGCCAGATGCCGACGTTGGAGGCGGCGCCGCCGTCCCAGTTCCCCGACACCGGCCGGTCACCACCGGCGCCGTCGTCGACGATGCTGTTGTTCCGGACCGGCGCGTAGCTGCCGTGGCCGGAGAAGTACGGGTAGGGGATCTTCCGGTGGTGCACGCCGCTGGCTTGGCCTGACGGTCCGGGATGGATGACCTGGAGGGAAGTCCGTGCGGGGCTGTCCGGCCCAGGGTGTTCTGCCACCCCCTGCCGTCCTGCCGCCCTGCCCGGCCCGCCTTGCGGTCCCGGCCCGGCGCCGGGCCCGCCAGGGCCGGGTAGTCCGCCCCTGCCGTCCTGCTATCCCCTGCCGCCCCTGCCCGTTGCTGCGGTCCCGGCCCGCCCGCCTCGCCCGGCTCTGGTTGTCCTGTTCGGGTACTGGAGGGGGTTTCGTGACGGGCTGATTGTCACGGAACCAGGCCCTGCCCGGCCCGGCCTGGTCGGTCTTTGCCCTGCCGGGTCGGTCCCTGCCCTGTCCTGTCCGGGTGCCCGGTCCGGCTTCGGCCGCCAGGGCCTTGCCCGGTTTGGTGGGCCGGGCCCGCTTCTCGCCCCGTCGGGCTGGGTCCCGGCTGCTCGGCTCCAGCGGCTCCTGGCTGTCCGGCCGGGTGCCGGTCTGTGACCTCACACCGTTTCGAGCGCCAGGATCGCGTTCTGGTAGACCAATCCGGGTCGATGTGCCGGGCCCGGTCCGATGGTCCGGATCGCTGCGGGTGATGGGTGGAGTGTGGGTTGCAGCGTTGGTGCGCCGCCTGTTTTCAGTCGCTGGGCGGTGGTCGCTGCTGGTCAGTGCCGCGTATCGCTGAACGGTGGTGTCGTGTTCGTGCTGAAGAGCAGTGTCGTAGGCCGGCGAAGTTCCGGTGTCGCCTGTAACAGAGACCGCGATGCGAGCGGCGCGGCTTGTACCGGGGCGGTCACTGAGCTGCGGTGCGGTTCTGCCTGAGGTGGAGCTCGACGGAACGGCACAGGCTCAGCGCGTCGTGCGGGTCGTCGGCCCGGTGGCCGAACCGGCGGATGAGCACCACTGAGTCGAGCGTGACGCCTGCGCGGGCCAGCACGAACAGCAGGGTGAGCAGGGCGGCGCGGGCGTTGCCGTCGTCGAATGGGTGGAAGAAGCAGACATCCAGGTAGGTCCGGGCCGCCCTGGCGGCCAGCGAGAGCCGGCCGTCGGTGGCCTGCGTCAGACAGGCGTCGAGACGGGTGCGGGTGTCGGGGCCGATCCCGTAGCGCTCCTCGCCGTCTTTGGCGAAGGCGGGGCGGGCGCGCAGCGGTGGCGGCTCGGGTGTGCCCAGTACGTGCTGCTGCCAGCCGCGCAGTAGCTCGAAGTCGAGCGCGGCACCACGTGCCGCGTCGGCCCGCACCAGTTCCAGTGCGGCGAGCAGGCCGGCGGCGCGGGCGGGGTCCACTGCGGCGTCGAAGGAGCGGAAGTCCTCCGCTGCGCCGTCGCGGGCGGGGGTCGCCGGTCCACTGTCCGCGCTGTCCTCGCGGTTTGGCCACGGCACGCTCTCGCGCACCGCGAGCCAGCGCTCCAGGTGGTCCGGGAGCTCGCCCGGGTCCGGTGACCAGTGGGTGTCCTGCGGGCGCAGTGGGCCGACCAGCCGCTCAGCGATGTCCTCCGCCAGGACGGTGTCCGGCGCGGTCCAGCTCTTGAACCGGCCGCCGACCGCCTGTCGCACCAGCCGCTCGGCCAGCTCGGGGGCGACACCCCAGGAGCTGAGGAACCAGCCCAGGACCTGCTGGCAGTGCCCGTACCAGCCGCTCTCGGCGCCTGTCCGGTCGGCCACCTGCAGGATCAGGTTGCGGGCGGCGCGCTCCCACAGGATCCGGTCCGCCACCAGGGTCTGCGGGTCCAGGGGGTAGGCCTCGAACCACTGGGCGAGGTGCTCCAGCCAGTCGCGCCACTCGCACAGCGCCGCCGCGACGTGGTCCAGGGTCTGCTCCGGAGTGGTGATCGAGTGCGACCCGCAGCACCAGTTCCCGACCGGCCCGCCGTCGACGTCCCCCTCGCCGAGCGACCAGCGCCACCCCGCCGCCCACCGGCCGTAGCGCTCGATCAGCACATGCGTCATGGCATCGGACCAGGGCTTGGCCACCTCCCAGGCCCAGTTGACTTTGGTCAGATCGAGGTTGGGGTCCAGCCGTGAGGGCACCCGCCGTGCCGGGCCGAGGGAGTGGACCACCTGTGCCGCCGAAGCGCGGTCGAAGGGGTGGCCGGCGGGGTCGACCTCGTCCCAGGTCAGGCCTGTGGGGTGGAGCGTATTGAACACCCGGTCAGGGTGCCACGGGGGCCAGGGGTGTGAGCAACGCTATTTCCCTCCAGGCCGAGGCAAGGCGGACCGCCACCAGGACTCCAGCTCCGCCGGGTCGCCAGCTCCGCACCAGGGAGGGCCACCCGCCCGTCTCGCTGGTCCTCGTGCAGACCGCGGGGGAGTAGACCGTGGCGTGCTGACGAGACGCGCCGGGCGGTGTCCCAGGGACAACTGCAACGAGCCACGTCGTGCTGCTGAACGATGCCGTCGTCCTCACCCCACGGCTCCGGCCGCCGAAGGCCCCGGCCTCCGGATGTGCTGCTCCCGCTGAAACACGGCGCCGGGGGTGGTTCCGTCCATCGTGTGGTGCTGGTCGGCGTGTCGGGATGAGCGGTCGGTCCGCGGGACAGTCTCGCTTCCGTCGGACGACAGCGTCGTTTCAGCGGACCGGAGGTGCCGTGATGTCGGGACTGGCCAACCAGCCTTCGTCACCCGATCCGCGGCAGTCAGGACCGGCCGCCGTGGTGGGGCGTGAGGGATCGGTGGCCCGGCTGATGGATCTGGACAGCCGGGGTGAGTTGACGACCGCTCATGTGCGGCTGGTGGCATCCGCGTGGGGATGACGGAGAGGGCGGTCTGGTACTGGGTGGCTGCCGCCCGCACGGAGGGGCGGCTCTCGGCCCGGCCGCGCGAGCGGACGGTTCTCACCCCGGAGGTCCGGCGTCTGCTGGCTTTCTGGGGCGGGAACACCGCCGCGGTCCACCGCGAGCTTGTCGCTCAGGCCGCCGACAATCCCAACGTCTCCGTTCCATCGCTGCGCGCCCTGCAACGGGCGGTACGCAGGGATCTGTCGGTGGGGGAGCGGGCCGGCCTGAGGGGTGGGGAGGCGGCCCGCCGGGCTTATGACGTGTTCGGGAAGCGGCCGGCGTTGTGGAGGAACGCGTGCTGGGAGGGCGATCACAAGCACGTGCCGGTGCAGGTCGATGTCGAGGGCGAGTTGGTGTGTCCGTGGATCACCTGGTTCATCGACTGCGCCACCAAAATGATCACTGGGGTTGCGGTGACCCCGCACGCTCCGTCCAGGGACGCGGTGCTGGCCGCGCTGCGTACCTCGATCACCCGTACCGAACCGTTCGGCCCTGCGGGCGGCCTGCCTGCCCTGGTGCGCGTGGACCGGGGCAAGGAGTTCCTGTGCGCCACGGTGACCGCCGCGCTCAGTGCGTTCGCCGTCCCCGTCCATGACCTGCCGGCCTACAGCCCGCACCTGAAGGGCACGGTCGAGACGCTGAACGACGCGGTCGAGGAGATGTTCCTCGTCTCCCTGCCGCGCTACACCCACCGTCAGAAACTGACCGGAGGCCGGCTTGCTGATCGGGACGCGCCGCCGCTGGCGTTCGCCGCGTTCGTCGCGCTGCTCCTGGACTGGGTGCGCTGGTGGAACACCGAGCACCACCCGGCCGCCCTGGGCGGCCTGACCCCCCTCGAAGCGTGGAACGCGGACCCGACGCCGCTGCGCGACGTCCCGCCCGAGCACCTCGCGTTCTTCGCCCTGGAGGACGACGGCCGCACCCGCACGATCACCACGAACGGCATCTCCTGGCGCCGCCGTGCCTACATAGCCCCCTGGATGGTCGGCCACACCGGCACGAAGGTCCGACTTCGCCATCTCCCGCACCACGACGGCGAGATCGAGGTCTTCGACGCGTCCACCGGCCGCCACCTCGGCGCCGCCTATCTCGCTGAGCAGGCGAGCCCGGAACAGGTACGTGCTCTGCGAGCGGCCCGCACCGCCGCCGCCCGCCGACTGCGCGCGGATCTGAAGGCCGCGGAGGAACTGCGCCGCCGGCGGTTCGCCGCTGCGACCAGCCCGGCCCCGCCGCAGCCGCTCGGCACCCTGACCGCAGCCGAGGCCGACGCCGAGCTCGCGGCAGCCGACGGCCGGGACCTTCGGGCGCTGGCCCTGCCCGGGCTGCTCCCGCACGCCCCGGTCCCGGACGAATGGGTCCTGCCCCGCACCAGAGCGCATGCCGAGCCCGAGCACGCCGACGGCGGCCCAGCGGATCCGCCGGCCTGAACAGCCGCAGCCCGCACCACACCGCACCGCAGTCGCATCCGTGTCCTGCAACGCCCCGTTTCAAGCCCCGCCTATCGCCTCACCCCGGCCGGCCGGGCCGTGACCCCACTCAGACCTGCCGGCGCCTCATCTGCCCCGCCCGTTCCTGTCTCTTGAGTCCGTAGGAGCCCGCCGCCGTGACCACCGAGTACACCGTCCGCCCCGGCATGCTGCCGCCCGAGCGCGCCGACCACTACCTGCACCTGGAAGGCGCCCGCACCGTCGCCACCGAGGCGCTGCGCACCGCCCAGGACAACATCGCCGCCACCCTCGCGGCCAAGGCGATGATGTGCATCGTCGGTGCCGCGGGCAACGGCAAATCCCTGTCGGTGAACGCCTCGCTGCGCCTGCTCGCGCCGGACAACTCCTACCGGATCGCGTTCCGGGCCCGGCCCACCCCGCGCGACATCCGCCACGAGCTGTTCCGCGCCCTGCGCCTGCCCGGCGAGCCGCCGGGGCGGCCGATCGAGTTCGACACCATTCTCAGGAGCGCCCTGGCCCGCGGCTTCCACGTCCTGGTCTGCGACGAGGCCCAGTGGATGTCCCGCGAGTGCTTCGAGTACTGGCGCTACCTGTGGGACGACCCCTCAACCGACATCGCCGTCGTCTTCGCCGGCGGCGACGGCTGCGCCAAGGTGCTGCGCCGCGAGCCGATGCTCGCCTCCCGCATCTACATCTGGCAGCACGCCGTCCCGCTCACCCTCCCGGAGGTCCTCCAAGTGATCCCGGCCTTCCACCCGCTATGGGCAGGCGTCGACCGTGATCTGATCTCCCTGGTCGACAAGCAGGCCGCCCACGGCAACTTCCGTGCCTGGGCCCGCATCACCAAACTCGCCGCCGACGGCCTCGCCGCCCAGGGCCGCACCTGCGTGGACGAGCACCTGCTGCGCCAGGTCTACGGCCGCCTCGGCGTCGGGACGTGACCCTGCACCCGGTGCGCGGTGTCATCACCCTCGCCCTGGACGTCGGCGACGAAGCGGCCTGCACCCGGGCGGCGCTGGCCGCCCATCGACCGGGCGTCGGCCGGATCACCGTCCACCCGACCCTGGCCGCCGGCCACCCCGAGGACCTCGCCCTCGATGTCCTCGCCGCCCTCGGAAAGCCCTACACGGCCCCCGGCCCCTGGACCCGCCAGCCCGCTCTCCTGTGTGCGGCCGCGGCGGCGTGGATCCACACCCTGCCCGTCTGGCACCTGATCATCCTGCGCGCCCACCTGCTCACCGCCCCCAACTGGCATCACCTGCTGGAGCTGCACCACCGGACCGGCGTCCACCTGACCATCGTCTGCCACCGCACCCCACCCCGGGCCCTGACCGACCTGCTCCACGCCACCGACCACCGCACCACCACCGGCCTGCCCCCGAACATCCCGCCCGATCCCTTCCCCCAGGCGCCGGTCCCGCCCATCCCACACCCCACCACCCTTGCCCGCCTCGCCTTCCCCGCCCTGAGCCGCCTCGCCCGGTCCCACGCCCTCCCGCCCTCCTGCGCCTGCACCCCTCGCCACCGCCCGCGACCCCTCCCCGCCGACCTCCTCCTCAACCGGGCCGTCGAACGCATCCACCGCCTCGCCCACCCCCCAGCACGCCGCCGCCCTCGCCATCGCCCTGGCCACCGGCACCCCCTACCACCACCTCGCCACCGCCACCCCCGCCGACTACGACCCCCACCACACCACCATCACCCTCCATGACCCACCCCGCTGCGCCACCCACCGTCTGCCGGCCTGGGCCCTGCCCCTGCTGGACAGCGCCGCCCGCTACGTGCGCCTGGTAGACACCGGCCCGAACCTCCTCGCCCCACCCGGCAGCTCACCGGCCCTGCTCCTGCAGTGCGCCGAGCACTGCCGCCTCGTCCCGTCCATAGACCCGGGCCACGACTGGCCGGCCGACCGGTCCAGGGTCGCCGGTTCCCTGCCGGACCGCCCCGGCCAGAGGACAGCCGCCAAGGTGTCCAGCCGCCGCTTGCGCCGGGGAAGCCCCGCCCCGAGGAGACGGCGGGCGCGGGCGCGGGCGCAGGACACGGTCCGGCGGGAGTGGGAGCGCATGTACGCGGTGGCGGCGGCGTTCGCCGCAGAGCACGGCCACCTGGATCCCGCTGGCAACGGCGTGGACCGGGAACTGGCCCATTGGGTCGCCCGCCAGCGGCACCTGTACGGCGAAGCACGGCTCCGCCCTATCTGGATTTCCCGCCTGGCCGAGCTCGGGATGATCTGGAACGACGACTCGAACGCCTGGGAGCGCGGTCTTGCCTACGCCCGCGCCTTCGCCACCCGAACCGGCCACCTCGCCATCCCCGTCGCACAGACACTCGACGGCTACCCGCTCGGCACCTGGATGGCCGCCCAGCGCAGAGCCAACAAGCTGACCAAACACCGGCAGAAAGCACTCGACGCCCTGGACTCCCTGTGGCGACTGGAACCGGGCTGGAACCGCTCCTACCGACGCATGACCGCCTACCTCGCCGCCGGAGGCACCCTCACCGGACCGGCCAACCGCACCGCCCACCCCACCGACCCCCACTTCCACCCGGGTGCCTGGTTGTGTCGGCAGACGCGACGTGCCGCGGACAAGAAACTCAACCAGCAACAGATCGAACTGCTGAACTCCCTCAGCACAGTCCGCTCCACCTGACCCGAGCCACAGGCCGGCCATGCCCGGCGGGACCGTTCAGGCTCCGTGCTCGCCGAAGGACGGAGGGTAGGGTGCGGATCATGGGTGAGGGTGGGGAGCCGCGCGTTTTCGGGAACCGTTGGGCGGATGCTGTTGGCCCGGCCGGGCAGGTGGCGGACCGGGACCGGTGTGCGTGCCTTGGGATGGGCAGGTCGGCTCGGCAGTTGCCCGTGGCGTTCCACCCAGAACGTCAGGACACCGAGGCGCCGGGTTGGCTGCATCTGCTTGCTCTGATCGAGGAGGCGGCCGCGGATGGCCGCGAGGTGTTCAAACCCCTGGTCGAGCTCAGCGCCGAGGAACGGCGCCAGGTCATCACGCTGCCACCAACCATCGCGAAGCTCACCGCTGTCCGGCACCTGGTGCTGTACGGCAGCAATCTGGTCCGGCTCCCGCCGGAGGTCGGTGCGATGGAGAGCCTGGAGGAGTTCACCCCGTACACCTCCCGCCGCCTGCACTGGTTCCCGTACGAGCTGGCGCGGTGCCCGAAGCTGGTCCGCAGCACCGTCAGCACCCGTGCGTTGTACGGCAACTTCAAGTACCGCCCGCAGTTTCCGCTGCTCGCGCCGACGGCGCCCGACACGACACGGCTCAACCCCCACCGGCTGGATCCCGGCCTGTGGGGAGCGGAGGCGATCCAGTCCTGCAGCGTCTGCGCGCGGCTCGTCGAGCCCGCGGACCTGCAGCAGGTGTGGATCTCCCTGCTGGTCGCCACCGACGTCCTGCCGCTGCTGGTCAACGCCTGCTCCCAGGCGTGCGTCGATGCGCTGCCCGCCCCTGCCCGCGGACACGTTGCCACGGTTCACCGCGGCGGCCCCACCATCGTCCAGCCGCCCCCCGGGTGGTGAGATCCCTCAGCGGGCCCGAGCGCTGGGAAGCGGCCGCTCACGCGTCGGGCACGAACGCCGCAGCGCCCCGTCAGCTGACTGCAGGCGCGCGGTAGCCGGTCTCGCAGCTCCGGGCACTGCGAAGTCGGGCACCCCCACCAGGTACCTGGCCAGCCCGCCCGCCACCCGGCTGCGGCCGGTCCTCGTGGTGTCGGTGACTGGTCGTAGAGTCCGGCCGTGACCGTTTCCGACCCGCACGCCGCCCGGCCCGTCCCCGAGCCCCTGCCCGACCCGCAGACGGTGCTGCGCCGGACCGACTGGCCGGCGCTGCAGACAGCGTTCGGGACCGGAAGCACGCTGCCTCAGGTCCTGACCCGGCTTCTCGGCCCGGACCTGACCGTGGAGGAGACCGGGGACGCTCTGGGCGCGCTTGAGCCGGTGCGGCATCAGAACACGATCTACGAGGCGACCGCGCCGGCCACGTTGTGCGTCGCGGCTGTCCTGGCCCGCCGCGCGGAGCAGTATCCCGGGGCGGCGGACAGGGCGTGCGGGCTGCTGCCGGACTGGCTGGCCGATGTCGCCCGCGACAGCGACGACACCTGCGTGGAGGCCGGCCAGCGGCACTCCACCGAGGACCACCTGGAGGGATACCCGGCGATGGCTGCCGTGCGTGCCCTGAGACCCGGGCTGTACCAGGCCGTCGCCCCGCGTACCTCGACGACCCCGACCCGGCGGTCGCCGACTCCGCGCTGTCCGCCGCCCTGGCGTTCGCCGAGCACCCGGACCTGGCCGGGCACCGTGACGGCCTGGCCGAGCGCGCCCGCCACCTCCTCCTACTCACCTGCGACACGCGGTGGCGACGCCGGCAGGCCCTTGACGCCTTGATCGCCTGGGGCCACGACACCACCGGTCTCCCCCGGCCCGGTGACGACGACCGCAGCCCGTACGTCACTGGCCAGCCCTGGCCAGGCGGCGGCCGGGACCCCGGCGACCCGCCATTCTGACCAGCCAGGCCTGGGCATGCGGGCCTACGGACCGCTATCGGTTGCTGGTCCTCCTCGATACCGCGCGACAGCAGGTCTTGCCGGTCCGCCTTCCCCACGAGGAGGCCTGTCCGTAGGAACGCAAGGAGCGGCTGGAACGGGAGGCTGAAGAGCAACTGGAAGCCGCCCGCCTCGTCAACGCCGTGCTGCGCCGGTTTTGGACGTGTCGGGGCTCGATCGGCGGGAAGGCGGGCCCTGACCGGCTCGAGTGTCCGCGGTGCGTCAGCGACCGGGAGGTGGAGGAGCTGGGCCCGTTGGTGCTGCCGGTCCTGACCATGCGCGAGCTGGTGGCCGTGCTGGTCTCCACTCCAGACGACCCGTGGTGGGAGGACCAGGTGCTGCACGCAAAGCTCTGCCCGGCGAAGGACCGTGGGTGTGACCTGGTGGTGTTGTGGGGCGTGTGTTGGCCCCACATGCGGTGCGGTCTGGACCTATGGAGGGATCTGTCGGGGCGCGGGGCGGGCGGGTAGCTGCGGCTTGGTCGGTGCTCTCTGTCGCGCTCCGAACGGTGGCCGGGCTGTACCGAGTGCCAGGTCGGTCTACCCGGTGGGCCGGAGAGCGACGAGATAGCCGGGCTGGACGCCGTTGATGTTGCGGATGGCGCTGCCGGAGGCGGTGCGCCTGGTCCATGCCGCCGGCTCCGGCCCGGACACCCCCGAGGACCCGGCGACGATCACCCTGTGCGGTGCTCCTACAGCCGCCACGCTCCCCACACACTGGCACCCTGCTGCTCCGGGTGAGCGATGGCCGCCCCCAGTGGCACGCCTGGGTCTGCCGCACCTGCGACCGTGCACTGCGCAGCCTTGCCTTGACCCCGGGGCGGCCCGCCGGACCAGGCTCGGTGGTAGGCAGCGAGGGGTCATTCCCACCACCCCTCGACCTCCAGATCACAGTGGTAGCAGAGCATTGAGGCACTGTCGGCTAGATCGAAGTGCAGCCCTGGATTCGCCTGGTGCATCGCCCGCTCAACGGTCTCGCACCCGCCGACACAGTGTTCGCCCTCAGCGACTGGCTCACGTCGTGGCGGACGCACCGTGCACTTCGTGTATCGGTGAAGCGGGTCATGGTCGACCGGATCGGTGCACCCAATGGGACATGGCCAGTTCTGCGCCGCGGCAGGGGTACAGCGGACGCAGGTCTCCGGGGCCAGTTGGTGCGGGCATCGGGACCGGGGAGGGAAGTCCCGGCCGTTGCGCGGGCAGATGAGCCCGAGGTCCCGGTAACGGGAGTAGAGCTGGCTCGCGCAGTTGTAGCAGTTTCCTCTCAGGTACCACTCTGGCTCCTCGCGGCTGACTCGTGCCTGCGCGGGCAGCTTCCTCTTGCAGACCGTCGTCAGGCCATCGAATGTGAAGTGCCTGGTCTGTGCATTCCACCAGGCGATCTGGACCGGTTGGCTATCAGTCGTCACGTCGGCGCCCTGCGGACGCAGCTGGTCGCCGTCCGGCGCCTTCGTGTTCGTGCGGCGGGCCTCGGGGAAGGTGGCCGCCACCGCCGCGCCCTGGTCGGCGAGCTGCGAAGCTCCAAGGGCCGTACCACGGGGGAGTGGCCTTGGAGCTTCGCAGCTGGTCAGCGGACTGCCAGGATGCCCGCGTGGTAGAAGGGGCCGGCGTCGTGGCTTCCCTCGTGGCCGAGGGGATGTAGGCAGAGATCCTCTTCCTCACCGACGTACGGGCACGGTTCGAGCACGGTGATCTCGTAGGGTTCCTCGGTGCCGGGCCAGACCAGCCACCAGTCGGCCTCCGGCATGCCTTCCTGCTCCTGGCTCTGCAGGAGCGTGAAGTGCGCACCGGAGTGGCCGGCTTCGATCTGGCACTGCTGCTCCGTTCCCATCTCGTGGGCGGCGTTCGGGAGGTTGTTGAGGCGTTCGGCTTCCTCGGCCGTGATCGTGGTGGTGACGCCGCAGTGCGGGTAGCGGGGGGCGGAGCAGCCGCTGCCGTCGGGATGTGAGGCGGGCAGTGCGCAGTCGGCGCAGGAGATGCCCGTGACCAGCTGGCAGCCGGTGGGATCCCAGCTGAGCCAGACAGAGGTGAAGGGCGGTTCTTCGTCGAGTGCGCAGTGGTCGGCGAGGACGATGTGTGGGCCGGGGTGGTCTGCGTACAGGTCGCACATGTAGTGGTCTTCGTCGACGAGTTCTCCGCCGGGCAGGCGGGCGAGGCGCGTGAAGTCGTCGTCTGTGAGGGTGAGGAAGGCGCGGCATGGCATGAGACGGATGGTCGCACCCATCACTGACAATGACGCCAATGTTGCGGAGGGTTATCCAATCGCTGGTACCCGGCGGTAGCTCTCCTGGCGTGACCTGTTGGCTGTTGTGGCGGGTCGGTGATCGGCTGAACAGGGTTGTTTGCGGGCTGGGGGTTGATGGGTTGGTTGAGAAGAACCGGGCCGTGGCGGGGTCGTGTTCGGGGCGGGGCCGGTTCTGAAGGATGCTGCCGGCTGGCTGCCTTGACTGGTTGACCTGGGGGTAGGCAGTCGGCCAGCAGCGCCCCGCCGTCCGCGTAGCGGGCGAACAGCTGCGGCACCCAGGAACGGACCGTGCCGTCGTCCTCGCGCCACAGCAGCCGCACCGGGAGATCTCGTCTTAGGAGAGAGGGGCAGGGGCTGGGACGGTGAGCCCCCCGTACTGGCCCGGCTCCCGGCCCGCCGCCCCGGTGACCGCCTAGGCTGGCCCGATGAGCGACGGGGTGTGGGAGACGTTCCTGGCGGGAGTGACGCCGGGGGCGGAGCTGCGCAGGCGGTGGCGGTCTGGGCTCGGGAGCCGGGCGGACGCCCCGGCCGAGGTGCTGCTCGTCCTGCTGGACGGCGACGAACTGCACTTCCTGTGCCGGCGGGGGCTGCCCGCAGCGGTGCTGAACGCGGCTGTCGTGCACCCGTCCAAAGGGGTGTGGGGGCGGGTGGCCGAGTCCGGGGCGCTGTCCCCCGGGCAGTGGGAGCGGCTGCTGGACGCGCTTGCCGGGCGCGGCGCCGGCGCGGCCCTGCTCGCAGGACTGCGCGAGATGCGGGACGACTTCGCCGCGCGCGGGGAGCGCACCGCGGTCGGGGTGTCGCGCCCGCCCGGTCCGGACGCGGTGCCGCCCCGGACGCCCGCGGAGATCACCGCGCTGGCCGACACCGTCCCCGAGATCCCCGCCGAGGACCGGACGTACGGGCTCTGGTGGGTCGGCGCGCTGTTCCACGACCCGGACGCGATGCGGCAGTTGGCCGCCCACCCGAACCGCTGGGTCCGCCGCAGCGTTGCCCGCGCGCCCCATCTGCCCGCCGACGTCGCCGCCCGCCTCGGACGGGACGAGGACCGGGTAGTGCGGCTGTTCCTCACCGAGTCCTGCGCAGATGCCCCCGCCGAGACCCTACTGGACGTGTGGAGCTGGTGGCCCGGCAGCTTCTCCTTCCCCGGCCAGCCCCGCAACCACCCCAACTTCCCCCGCGACGGCCTACGCCGCTTCGCCGACGACCCTCGGCCCCGGGTACGGCTGCTCGCCCTGGACGACCCCGCCGCGCGGCCCGCGCTGGCCGTCCGCCTGGCCGCCGACCCCGACCCGGAGGTCCGGGCCCGCGCCGCCGAGGACCCGCGCCTATCGCCGGCCTCGGCCCTCGCCCTGCTCGACGACCCGGACGCGACGGTCCGTCAGGTCGCCGCCCGTCACCCGGCGCTGCCCGCCGCGACGCTGGCGGCCCTGCTCCGCGACCCCGCCACCGCCGAGAATGCCGCCCGCAACCCGGCTGTCCCGCTGCCAGTGGCCCTCCGGATGGCCGCCTGCTGAGGAGCCACTCCACTCCGGATGATCCGTGGGAGGTGCGGGTGCTGCACGCCAAGCTCTACCCGGCGAAGGGCCGCTGGGTGTGACCTGTTGGTTGTTGTGGCGGGTCGGTGCTCGGCTGAGCAGGGTTGTTTTCGGGCTGGGGGTTGATGGGTTGGTTGAGAAGGTCCAGGCCCGCGGTGGGGTCGTGTTCGGGGGGAAAGGCTGGTTGAGGGGGTGTGGCTGGCCGGGTGTCCGGGTGGTTTGACCTGGGGGTTTTGGTGGTTGATCGAGAACTTGTGGATGCCATGAGAAGTGGTGGGGGTTCCTGCGGTTTGGATGGGAGCCCTGTATGCGCCTGGGTGGGTTGGGGTGGCTGGGGCCTGGTTGGCCTGCTGTTGTGCCGCCGTCCGGCCCGCTGCCTGCCTGCCGGCGTTGTGCTGCCGCCCTGCCTGCCGTCCGGCTCGCTGCCACCCTGCCACCCTGCCACCCTGCCTGCCGGCGTTGTGCTGCCGCCCTGCCTGCCGTTCCGGTCCCGGTCCTCCACCCTGCCGCTGCGCTGCATGCTGTTCCGGCCGGCCGCCACTGGCTGCCGTCGACGGGCCGGCCACCTGCCGGCGCTGTACTGCTGCGCGCCGCCCGCGGCCGCACTGTCCGTGGCCCTGCCCGCCCCGCCCGCCCGCTCGCCGCTCGCCGCCCGCCGGCCCGCCCCGCCGTGCTCCGGCCTGGGTCGGTCTGCCGTCCCGTCCCGGTCTGTTGCCGGGGTGTCGCGCTGGCGGGGGGTGCAGGGGAGCTCGGTCCGTCGCGGGTCGGTCCTGCGTTCCGGGTTGTCCGTCGTTCGGCCTGCTGCTGCCGGGCCGGCCCTGCCTGCCGGGCCGGGTCGTCCAGGCCGGGCTACGCCCGGCTGCTTGCTCGGCTCGCCGCGGCGCTGCTTCTGGTCTGCCCGGCTGCCGGCCCGGCCCCAACCCGGGTGTGTGCTGTCCTGTTCCACGAACACCGCTTGGCCCTGATCCGGCGCGGGCGCCCCGACGGCACCCAGCACTTCCTGCCCGGCGGCCGCGTCGAGCCCGGCGAAGAGCCGACACCGCGTTGCACCGCGAGCTCCTGGAGGGACTCGGCCTGGGACCTGGGCGGACACGGCTCCTGGCGCTGCTGGAGCTGTACGCGGACGGCCCGCTGAGCATGGACTACCGGTTCAGCCCGGTCACGGCCCCGCGTGGTGCCCACCGTCGAGGGTGTCCTGGTGGTCCCGGGCGGAGCTCCTGCCGGCTGCGCCGGCGCGGGGTCCGCACCGGCCTGTGCGGCCCGGCCTGCCGCCCGTTCGTCGCTGCGCTGCCGTCCGGCCCGCCGTCCGGGCCTGCCCGCCTGCCGGTGCTGTTCCGCCGCTGCGCTGCCGTTCCGGCCCGTCGGCCGGTCCGGGCAGCCGTGACGCCGCGCCCGCCCGCGCTGCGCTGCTGCGCCGTCCCGCGGTCTGCCTGCCTGTCGGTCGACGTCGCCGGCCGGCGCCCGCGGTCCTGCTCTCCCGCCCGCCCCGCGGGCCGCAGGGTGTGACCTGTTGGCTGCTGTGGGCGTGAAATGGCCTCGTAGGCCTAGTTGTCTGGACCTTTGGTTGGACCTGTTGGTGCGTCCTGCGGGGTCGGTGGCCGGGCTGCTCTGATGACTGTGTGTGGTGGTTGGTGGGGTCGGGGGCTGGGTCGGCCCGCTCGAGGGCCGGTGGGGTGTTGTTGGGTGTGGAATGGGGGTGAGTTCCGCCGGGTATTTCGTTGGGTTGTTTTGCTGGATTGGTTGCTGGTGGTGGTCTGAATTCGGTTCGGAATCGTGGTTGGCGAGGTGGTGGCGGGATTGGTGTTCGGTTTGGTGGGGGTCGGGCCCGCGCTGTCCGGGCCTGCTGTGCCCTGCTTGGTCGCCGCCGTCCGGGCCGGGCCTGCCGTTCCCGTTGGCTGGGCCGTGCCCGTGCCCGCCCCGCCTGCGGCGCCGCCCGGTGGTGGGCCCCGCTGGTCCGTTGCCGGGGCCCTGACCGCCGTCCTGGTCGGCCGCCAGGCCGTCCCGCTGCGCCTCCACTGGCCGCGTGGGCGGAGGCCGGAGTCTGACACCGACGGCGCCAATGGTCCGGGAAGTCGCTTGGACTGGCAGTGGCCTTGTGTCGTTCGGCGTGACGCGCTGAGACTGAAGCCTTGTTGGGTCTCTGCTGCGGGAGCCGGATGTGAGTGATCTTCTGAACGCCCGGGACAAGCGAGTTGGCAGGGTCATGAGCGACGGCTGGGTCTTCGACCTCCAGGACAGGCAGGTCGGCAGGGTCATGAGCAACGGCTGGGTCTACGACGCCCGGGACAGGCGGGTCGGCAGTGTCCGAAGTACAGGGAACACCGACCGTGAGACGAGGAATCACGGAGGGGCGGCCTTGCTGCTGCGACTGCTGCGTTGAGACCAGCGGCACCGCGGGTCCCACGCCCAGCCACCCGTCGAGAGGCCGTCAGGCCGTCTCGGGGGCTGTTCTGGTGGCTGTGGTGGTGGTGCGGGGAGGCCGTCCCGGCGCCGTCCTGGGCGGCCGGTGGGTTGTCGCGTCTCCCTGTCGTGTGGGGTGCTGTCGTGTGTTGTGACGTGGGCGGACGCGTTTCGACCTCTGGCTGTGGTCTGTGTGCGACAGGGGCCGGGGTGGGTTTGCGGCTGATGTTCGGGTGGCGGACTGGTTTTCGGGGGTTGGGACGAGGCCGGCGAGCAGTGGTTCCCGGCCGTGCAGGACCACGTGCGGCATCGGTCCGGGGCTGACGCTGGGAGGTGGCCGGGCCGCCGCACCTGAGGGTGCGTGCCCGGGGCCCGGGCGGAAGGGGGTACTCATCGGCCGGGGAGCCAGTAGTGGGTCAGGAGCCAGATCGGGATGCCGCCGGCCGAGGTGGCGAGGCCGAGCAGAGCGCGGACGGCGTAGGCGCGAGGGCCGGGCCAGCCGCGGCGACCGTGCCTACGACCCTGCGGATCTCCAGGGTGGGGGTCAGCGGGCGTGGGCATGGTGGGCCTCCAGAAGGGCGTGGTTGGGGAGTGGGCGGACCGTGCGCGACCCGCCCGGTGATTTTCCCGAGGAGTGTTGGTCTCAACGCTCCTTCTACCTCGTGGGGGTGAAAGACCCCGGGGCAGGCCGTTCCGGGGACTCCCACCCGCGTCGCCCGGTGCCGCGCCCGGCTGCTGGGTCCTGGCCGCCGTCCTGGTCGGCCGCCAGGCCGTCCTGCCCGCGCCCGCCCTGGTGGCGCCCCGCCCGCCTGCTGCTGGGCCCTGGCCGCCCGTCCAGGCTGTCGTCCTGGCGGTCCCGGCTCCGGGGTTGTTCGGCCGTCTCGGGGCCCGCCTTGGCGTCGTCCTGGTTCGGTGTTCGGGTTGGTGTCGCTGTTCCGGGAATTGCTCCGTTGACGTCGAGCGGGATTTCCTCGGCGGCCTGGAACGGCGGTCTCCGTGTCGGCGGCGAGGACCGTAGGCCCCTTTCCGGTGTGCCTGAATTCGATTTCCGTCCGCTGCGCTCCGAAAGGCTTTCTGATTGCCGCCTGAAAGAGAGTGGAAAGAAATCCGCATTCCCATCGAGAGCGCTGCCGGATAGAGCCTGGATGGACGGTTTCCGTGAGGTTGGCTGTTCGCGTCTCGCGCCTGTCTGGGGCCCGCTTTGATAGAGCTGTACAACGCTCTCGGAAACGCGGCCGGAAACCTCTCGAAAACTCTCCGGATTTCGGTTGGGAGTCTGTGGTTGAGGGCCCGTCAGGGACCGCCGTGCGGGGCGCCCGTGAGGGCCCGCCACCGGGGCGGGGGAGGCCGAGCCGGACCGGTGGCCCGGAGGTTGCTCCCGAGGGCCGCAGGCCCCGCTCCGGGGGTGGAGGATGGGCCGTCAGCCCAGCAACCACAAGGCGGAACCGCCCCCGAGCGTCCCACCGGCCGGGACCGGGGGAGGGCCCTCGGGGGTGGGGGTGTGACTGGTACCCGAAGTCCGCGTCACATCGTCAACGACGAGGGGCCGCAGGCCCCGGCCGGCACCCCGCCCGTCCGGAGGGATGGGCCACTACCCGAATTTCGCGTCACATCGTCAACGCTCACCCCCGGGCGCAGCCCGGGAAACCCTGCCAGCCAATCGGCCCGTAGGGCCGTGAAAACACCAGCCCAACAAGGAAGGGAAGCCGACCGATTGACGGGCCGTAGGACCGGCACAATGCCACCGGATAGGCGGAGCGCAGCGACGCCAGACGCCCGCCACAACGGCGCGTGCCGTACCCGCGAATTCGCCATCGGCGAATTCCCCCAACCACCCACCCACCGGCCGAGGCGCAGCCGAGGCCACACCATGCACGGTGACGGCGTAGCCGGCACCCCCCGGCCGACGCCGCGCTCAAGACCACCACCGTCTGGGAACTCGCCGCACCGGCGGGCTGACGCCGGGTCCGGCCAACGGCCGTCCCGCACCGCG